>CAZUFI010000020.1:0-12542 GCA_964618745.1 uncultured Thermodesulfobacteriota bacterium
AGAAGATAAAGTTAACAAGGTAAAGACCCCAGAGGTTCGGCACATTCAGCCCGGTTACGCCCTGCCCTACCCATATCTGTATGCCCCACGGAATCCAGAAACAGACCAAAGAGGCAGCGGCAAATAAGGCTACAACGGCGTAGTACTTCCAACCGGTATTTGTCATAAAACCGATTATGTCTTTATTAATATCGCTATAAGCTATCTTAGTCTCACTCATTCTTAGTGACCACCGTCTGCTTTCTTCTTACCATGAGTATCTTTTTCGCCGTGGCCCGCACCCGCTGCGCTGCCGTGGTCACCGTGGCCGCCACTGGAGTGCAACGGCTCCTGAACCCTTCTAAGATATATTACGGAAGGCCGTGTATTAAGGTCTCCCAGCAGATTATAACGTCTTTTGCTCTTGGCAAGTATAGAGACCCTGCTCTTTGGATCATTCAGATCGCCAAAGCTTATCGCGCCGGTCGGGCACGACTGGCCGCATGCAGGACTTACCTCGCCGTCTTTAACTCTTCTGCGCCCGTCATCTTTTGCGTTGTCCTTAGCACCCCTTATTCGCTGAATGCAGAAAGAACACTTCTCCATAATACCCATCTCTCTGATGGTGACCTCAGGGCTTAACTGCTGCTCCAGAGGGGTATCCCATTTATAAGTATACCAGTTGAAACGTCTGGCATCATAAGGGCAATACGTGGCACAGGTATAAGTACCGACACACCTGTTATAGACCTGTACATTCAAGCCGTCCTGATTGTGATAGGTAGCGTAGACCGGGCAAGCAAGCTCGCAAGGCGCACTGTCGCAGTGCTGGCACATAACAGGCAGAAACCTTACCTTTACGTCAGGGTACTCGCCCTCGACGTAACGCTCAAGTCTTAGCCACCCCATGTGACGCCCTATACCAACCTCGGACTTACCAACGACCGGCAGGTTGTTCTCCGCATAGCAGGCCGTAGTACAAGAACCACAACCATTACAGCGATCCAGATCTATAACCATCGTCCAATGGTAATCAAACTTTTCATAATATCCCGGTACCCGGTAGCTAGCAAGCTGCTCCTTTACCCTTTGCGGTATACTCTTTCTATCGGCCGGATCAATATATTTAGTTTTCTTACTCACCTAAACATCCTCCTTGCCGATCTTCGCAAACTTTGCGGGACTAATGATCTTTGTATAATCTCTGCCATACTCGAAGTTATTGGCCGCTGCCCTTACAAGGGAATCATCACTTCCCTTCTTGGCACGTCCCTTACGACTAAGGCTTGCACGCGTAGAGTTAAGGGCTAACTCGCCGCTCTTTTTATCTTCTACAAAAGGCAGGATCTCCAGCGGATTCGCGCCCCTGTTCTTTGCTAGACGTCCGTACTGAGTATGACCCTGCCCAATTGGAATAGCTATGGTATCAGGCCTTATAGCGGCATATATATGGGCCGGCAGTTCAATGCTGCCGTTTGGAGTACTCACAGAGACGGTATCGCCTTCTTTGATCTTAAGCTTTGCGGCGGTCTTCGGATTAATCTCTACCCAACTGCCCCAGACTACAGCCGTCATGGTATCGGGGAACTCCTGCAACCAAGGGCTATTAGCCCCTCTGCCGTCATACATGCCGGTAGAGGGATAGACTAAGAGATTTAATGGATAACTGGACTTATCACCCTCGAACTTAGCCGCGGCCTTTGGCAGATAGTTCCTGACAGAGGATACCGATACGTTCCTGGTTCTGGTGCGAGGTGCACTCTTTGGCCACCAGCCGCCGTTCTCCAGCAACCTATTCCAAAAGTCGGTAAAGGTCAGTGCCGAACTAGCCATTGCTTTATTGCTATTATAAAGTTTCTTCCAGGATTTTTTTAGGTACTTATTAAATGTCCCGTGGTTAAGCTTATCTGCGAGCTTGCCGCCGTGCGCCTTGGCAACTGATATATAAATATCGCCCCTGCTTTTTGTCTTAAATACCGGTGCCACGGCTGGCTGCATAATCGTCGCCACACCCATACCAACGCCGGGCTCTGTGAAGTCATCGCCCCAGTCTTCGTAAAAAGTATTGGTCGGCAGTATAATATCTGCCATTGCCGAACTCTCGTCTATAAATGTCGCAAAGCTAACCACAAAAGATACTTCCCTGATTGCCTGCGTTATCTTTGAGGACTTAGGCATGGTAAATACAGGATTTGTATTATCTATTATAAGAGCCTGGGCGTTACCGGCCATGGCTGCGTCTATGAATCTTGTCATCTTCTGATTTTTCAGGATCGCGCGCTTACCGGCCTTAAGAAGCCTCTCAGGGTTAATTAGGACTCCGCCCTTGCGCCCGATATTGCCTGCCAGATGGTTAAGGATATTTACAGCGACCTGCCCCGAGATGCCATCATTATAACTGGATAGAGCATCTCCACCGATAACAAGGCTTGGCGTGATCTTTGCCAGATCATGGGCGATCTTACTGATCGTCTCAGCTGCAACATCAGTTGCCTTGCTTGCGCTCGCAAGCTTATAAGGGGCTAACAGCGTCTTCCATGCCCCTGCATTCGCACCGTGGTAATGACCCATAGCAAGAATCTCTCTAGCTATGGCAAGGGCCAGAATCGCCTCACTACCGGGCCTTGCCGGAACCCACTTATCGGCATTTGCACCTGTCAGCGACATGCGTGGCTCGACCTGAACCAGAACCCCTCGCTTGCTCTTCTTACCACCGCCTTGGCGCATCTGTCCATAACCATGGCTAAGCCCTACGGGAGAGAGCCAGGTCGATGCAAAGTCAGCACCAAAACTCAAAAGGTACTTTGTATTTTCAATATCATAGAAAGGCACGTCCTCAGTACCAACCGTGACGCCGCCTGCATATTTCAGGTTTTTATTCTGGAAAAGATCATATTCGATATGATTTTTTGAGCCGTAAGCACTCATAAACTCTTCGGCGAGCTTGCCGAGATGGCCGCGCTCGCTACTGGAGACAAGCCAGAGCTTATCTGCGTTGCCATCGTCACTGAGCCCTTTCAGCTTACCGGCTACGGTCTTTATGGCCTCATCCCAACTAATAGGGGTGTACCTGCCTGTGCCTCGATCACCGCTCCTTTTCATAGGGCCTGTGATCCTGTCGGGATTATAAAGGGCCTGCAAACCGGACTGGCCTCTAGAGCAGAGCCCGCCTTTATTAACAGGGTGCAAGGGGTTACCCTCGACCTTCTTGGCACGCCCTTCCAGAACCTTGACCAGAATTCCGCAACCTGCCCCGCACTGGCGACAGACACTGGCATACCACGTAGCCACGCCCGGGATCATATCCTTAGGTGGAATAAGGTAAGGGATCAGCTTTGCCCCGGGCGGACTGGCGATCTTAGCTGCCGCAAGCCCCGCACCCGAGCCAACAACTCCGGCCCCTATATATTTTAGAAAATCTCTACGTTTCATTATCTATCTCTATCAGTAGTCTTTAATTGAAATCTCTATTAAATATCTGCGCCCTATATGTGACAGGTCCAGCAATCCCTTCCGTTCTCAACCTTCTTCTGCATATGGCAAGACAGACACCAACCCATATTAAGCGAAGAGACCCTTGAGACCCTTGGCATCGAGGCGACGTCACCATGACACTCAGTGCACTGCAAGCCGGCCTTTATATGCCTCTTATGCGGATAAACCACGTGGTCGGGCAGGTTATGTACCTTTACCCACGGGATCGGCTCTTTATCGTCCCAATACTTTTTTAGCTTTTTGATCTCAGGTGAGTCGGTCTTTATAACGTTATGGCAACCCATGCATTTTCTGACATTAGGTACGCCCGAGTGCCTTGAACGCTCGGCGTATACATGACAGTACTGGCACGGAATACCGTTATCTCCGGCATGGACAACATGGCTAAACTCTATTGGTTGGACGGGAGTCCTTCCTGTTAGATAGGTATCACCCAGCTTATAACCGATCAGAGAGGTTACGACCAGGACTACAAAACATATGATTAGAGTTCTTATTCTCATCTCACCCACAAAGGTTTCAAAAAGCAAAATAGACCGCACCCTGCGCTCATTAAAGACTAAAGGGTTATGGTTTATCTTCGTAAATTATAATTGTGTCTGGCAACTATGAAAATCGGTAAGTGCCCACCACCGTCGCTTGCTGCAAGTCTTTAAAACTAACTTTGGTTGTTAAGTCTATTCTAGTTGCCCTTTTAAGTCAATGCCTTAACTGCGATAATCCGCCGTGGCGGCTGGCTATAAAAGACCTGGCAAAACATCTGACAAAACCCCTTGCTCACATGAGCAATTCCCTGACTTTCTGCCAACAGAACTTAACTAAAAAAAACTTCCAATAGAACCGATAAAACTGCAACACTGCTAAGAAGCGGTACATCTGTGAAAAAATTATGAAAGGTATAATAGTATTAGTAGTGCTTAAAATAATTAGGTCGGATATTATAACAATTACGATTTCTTGTCAAGCACAGTTTTAAGGTTTTTTAATTAAACTCTAATGTAGAAAACAATCGACAAATGATATATCAAACTCAAAGGGAGTAGCGCCGTATAAAATCACTTCCATGCTTTTAAAAACCCCCATTTATGTATATACTTAAATAACCACAAGAAACCAAGACCGTCGCCGACGGAAGGACACTGTCTATTGGAGCTTACTCAGGCTATTATACTTGCGCTCATCCAGGGCATCACCGAGTTTTTACCTATCTCATCGAGCGGTCACCTAATACTTGTCCCCCTGCTTACTGATTGGCAGGATCAGGGTCTGGCCTTTGACGTAATCCTCAACACAGCGACATGGCTTGCCATAGTCATCTACCTCAGGCGTGATATCGCAGCACTGGCTTCGGGGTTTTTCTCTTCTATCACAAGCAGAAGCTCAATGACCGAAAATGCTCGCGCACAGGCCCGCCTCGCGTGGATGGTGCTGGTTGCGACCATCCCGGTCGCTGTCGCAGGCCTGCTTTGCCGCGACTTTATATCGCTCAATCTACGCACCTTTGAGGTAATTGCCATCAGCAGCATCGTCTGGGGAATAGTCCTCTGGATCGGAGACCGCAAGGCAAGTGGCGCAAAAGGGATACACCTTAAAGATCTCTACAGCATCGGATGGAGTGGCGCTATTATCATAGGGCTCGCCCAAGCAATAGCCCTTGTGCCGGGCACCAGCCGCTCGGGCATCACCATTGCAGCAGCCCTGCTCATCGGCATGACACGCGGCAGCGCGGCGCGTTTTTCTTTCCTGCTTGCCATCATAGTCGGCGCCCTTGCCGGAGCTAAAGAGACCATCGATATAATTCAGGTAGGTAGCGAAACACCGGCAATGCCTCTAATAGTCGGCTTTGTAGTGGCTTTCATCGCGGCCTACCTCGTGATACACTTCTTTTTAAAGCTACTCGATGGCTCGCAGAAAAACAAGGCCAGCTCCTCGATGACTCCGTTTGTCCTCTACCGGGTCGGCCTTGGCATAGTGCTACTTATAATTTCAAGATAATTCCGTATAATGACGAATACAATACTATAATACATACACAGCCAATATTAACCTCTACAGAAGGAGCTCATTAATGCCCTCAACAAGCCCTAGCTACAGTTTTACGATACGCATAAAGGCAATAAACAAACCGGGAATGGTCGGCCTTGTCACCTCGACCATAGGCGAAATGGGCGGTGATATCGGGGCCGTCGATATCGTATCCTCAGAAAAAGACGGTGTCATCAGAGACTACACGCTAAACTCCAACGGGGTAAAACACGCCGAAAGAATAGCGGACGCCCTGGGTGAGCTCGACGGCGTTGGGGTCAAACACATCTCGGACAGGACCTTCCTGATGCATCTGGGTGGAAAGATCAGCATAGAAAATAAGATTCCGCTCAACACACGCGCCGACCTGTCGATGGCATATACCCCGGGGGTAGCCAGAGTCTGCGAAGAGATCGCGAAAAATAAAGAGACCGCCTACAAACTTACAATAAAGAGAAACACCATCGCCATCGTAACCGACGGTTCAGCGGTCCTGGGGCTTGGCAACCTCGGCCCGGAGGCGGCACTGCCGGTTATGGAGGGCAAGGCCATGTTATTTAAGAGCTTTGGCAATGTAAATGCCTTCCCGATATGCCTGAACACCAATGACCCACAAGAGATAATAGAGACGGTAGAGAGGATCTCGCCTGTCTTCGGGGGTATAAATCTAGAGGACATATCATCCCCTCGCTGCTTTGAGATCGAGCGAGCTCTGACCAAAAGCCTTGATATCCCGGTATTTCACGACGACCAGCACGGCACCTCTGTCGTAGTACTGGCGGGAATCATCAACGCACTAAAAGTAATTGATAAAAAGATAGAAGACGTAAAGGTAGTTATCTGCGGCATGGGAGCTGCGGGAATAGCATGCACAAAACTGCTCAGTAACGCAGGGGCAAAAAACATACTGGGGCTGGACTCCACAGGGATTGTATCAAAGGGGCGCATAAAAGAGCTGAATACAGAGAAACAATCCATCCTTAATATAACAAACCCTGGTAACGAAGACGGAACCATAGCCGATGCGATGAAGGAAGCGGATATCTTTATAGGGGTCTCGTCCCCGGACGTACTTACCGTTGAAATGGTCAAAACAATGAACGAAGACGCTGTTGTCTTTGCGCTCTCCAACCCCGACCCTGAGATATCCCCGGAGATCGCCGCACCACACGTAAGGATAATGGCAACGGGACGCTCGGACTACCCCAACCAGATAAATAACGTCCTCTGCTTCCCGGGGCTCTTCAGAGGGCTGCTGGACAGTAACGCACGACTAATCAACAAAGAGATGCAACTGGCGGCTTCCAATGCAATCGCCACAACAATCGCCGATGACCAATTATCAGAGGACTATATAATACCAAGCGTATTTGACGAGCGGGTCTCCAAACGAGTCGCAAAGGCCGTTATGGATGTAGCAGCCGAGACGAGTGCCGCCAGAAGGACGCCAAAGAAAAGGCAGGAACTTAACCCCAAGTAAGCTACCCAGACGACTGCGCCCAGGTAACTACGACAGCAGAGTGCCGCGCAAAAGCCGTAAGGAGCTGGCAAACCACAGCCATGAACTATAAAGGTTATTTAAAGATAGTCTTTGTCTTTGCTATCGCTGCTACGGTGCTCTCGGCCTGTGCCCCGACGGTGCGGATATCAAAGCTCAAACCGGCCAAGGTAAGCACCGCTGCCCACCTCAACAAGATAACCGTCCTTACCTTTGACGGCAAAGAAGGCCATGAAATATCGAGCAGATTAAAAAGGATGCTCGAAGATATATATGTAAGTGGCGAGCCATACTTCTCGGTCGTTAGTGAAGATGCTTTCTACGACCGTGCAAGCGGGCGCAAATGCCGGGTTTGCAAGGATGATAAAGACATACTCTCTCTGGCAAAGGCCACAGGAGCCGACGCAGTCCTTGCCGGCAGCGTACTAGAGAACTCATGTACGGCAGAACTATTTGAAGAAAAAGAGACCAGGTGTATAGAAGAAACAATCTTTAAAAAAGGTGCAGACCCGGAGTGCACCAGATGGCGAGAGTTCTACACCCCTTGCGTAAAGAACACGGCAAGCTATGAATTCATGGTCAAGCTCGTAGATATCCAGACCGGGCACTACCTCTATACTGATTCCTTTCATAGCAAATGGCAGAGCACCACATGCCAAGGCAACTTGGAGCAGCGATCACACTACGGCAGATCGAGCTCAAGACTTTATCAATCAACTCTTAGAGAACTTACCGGTGCACGCAGTCGCCCCCTGCGGTGTCGGGCCGACTGGGAGGAAGAGTTACTGCGCAAGGCCTTTAACGCAGCTTATTCAAAGGCTGAGCAGGAGATACCGAAAAACATTGCCCCGCACTATGAATCGATAAGAATACCCATTATGACCTCTAATAAAGGCATAAAAGATAGCAAAATAAAAACACTCCTATCAGATGGAGTGAAACTTGCCAAGAATCGCAACCTCACCACAGCATGTTCTATATGGAAGGAAGCCAGTGCGATAAACCCTGAGTCGCCATCACTCACATATAACCTGGGGGTCTGTGCTGAGTTCAAAAACAAGTTAGAGCTTGCCGAGGATCTCTATAAAAAAGCCGCAGACCAGCACGGCGAGCCCTACGATACTATATCGCAGGCCCTTGACAGAATCAGACAGAACAAAAAAGAACTGGGGCTTTTAGAAGGTCAGTTGATTGAGCAAGAAAAAAGCCGACAACGCAAGAAACCAGCACAGTAAAAAATACGCTTATCTATAAACATATCAAAAACCCACAAAACACCCAACCGCACCTACCAAAACAAAGTTTACAGCAAAATAAATTCTACCCCGAAAGAGGGATAGCAACAAAAGATTCCAACGACTACTCCATCCCTACAAAACCCATAAAAAAACAGGGGTGGCAAGCCACCCCTGTTCAAGATCTATACAGACCGCTGATTCTAATAACTACTTCTTCTTTTTAACAACCTTTTTAGCTGCTGGTTTCTTGGCTGCTGCTTTTTTGACAGCAGGCTTCTTAGCCACTTTCTTAACTGCCGGCTTCTTGGCTGCTGCTTTTTTGGCCGCTGGCTTCTTCTTGGCAGTAGTCTTGCACGCAGACTTCTTTGTCTTGCATGCTGCCTTCTTCTTGGTCGCTGGTTTCTTTGTTGCTGCCTTTTTTGCGGCAGGCGCCTTAATGGCCGGACACTTCTCACTTGCCTTTATAATCTTCTTATACGCGCTGATGGCCGCCCTCTTTCCCTTTGCTATCTCTTTGAGCGATGCCTTGGACTCCTTATGAGCCATAACTATCAAGGTATCCTTAATCTTCTCTAGCAAGGCGATTTCTCCTTTAAGGACAGCCTTTAGTGCGGTTACTGACTTTGCCATGATTCTCCTCCTTTGGTTTTTTGTTTCTTGAAATTTTCCCATTAGCTACTATTATTTTTCTTTCGGCAGAAAATGAAAAACCTTTAAGGATAACAAACCTATTTTGCTATACACTGCCAAAAGAATATGTTAAATTACCAAACTGAATATCAGTTAGAAGACGACTAAGCTTCATCTGCAAGGAGAATAATAAATGAATCTGGACAAAGCATTTAAATTAATATGGCGCTGGGGTTGGGTACCTTTAGTACTCTATTTCGGCTTAATGGCAATCAAGCAAGGCTGGTAAAGGCCAGACAACACCGCATGACAAACCAACTTCTATGAATTTAATATCTAGAGAGATACCTTAACACACCCCTAGGACTCTGATAGTACCTCACTTATCATCATTAAAAACTCGTCGACCTCATAGGGCTTTTTAATAAAGCGTACAGCCCTGCCATTTATCCGAAGGTTCTTTGACTCTTTATCCAGATAACCACTATAGAGCAGGCCCCTGAAATAACCATCCATCAGAGCAAGCTCGGTGAGCAACTCATGGCCCGCCTTACCTGGAAGCATACAATCGCTTATAACCATATCCACACTACCACCCTCGCGGGCATACAGCTCCTTGGCCTCTGTACTATCTTTTGCCGTAACCACCTCGTAACCCTCGGTCTGAAGAATCAAAAAAGTAGAGTCACGTACAAGTTGATCATCCTCTACAAGCATGATCTTAGCACCTGAATGCGCAGATGTGTCACCAAGCACTACTTTTTCTTTTTCTTCCACGACAAGACCATCGGTAAGCGGCAGATAAATGCTGAATATAGTATCTCCGGGGCGGCTGGAAAGATCGATAAAACCGTTATGATCCTTGACAATACCATAGACAACGGCAAGCCCCAGCCCAACCCCCTTGTCCCTGTCCTTGGTGCTAAAGAAAGGCTCAAAGATATGCCCCATATCAGCCGGTGCTATGCCGTGACCGGTATCTTCCACGCTGAAGCAGACAAAGTCCCCTGCCCGGCCATTGCTCACACCCACGGAGCTATCATCGCTCAGGCTGACCTTTTCCAGACCTATTACGATCCTTCCTCGCCCGGGCATAGCATCTCTGGCATTAAGCACCAAGTTGGTTACTACCTGCTCCACATTACCCTTATCCGCATTTACTACCATATCGGTATTGCCAAGGTTCAGCTCAACCTCTATATCCCCTCCAATAAGTGGTCGAATAAGCTCCAGAACCTCGCTGATCACCTTACAGATATTTATATTTACAAAATCCTTTTTTCCGTGACGGCTGAATGTAAGCAGTTGGCTGGTCAGATTCGAGGCCCTGTTGGTCGCCTCGTCTATTTTTTTAAAATGTCCGTATCCAGCGCTATTTCTATCGAGACTGCGCATCCCGAGACTTGCCATTGTCTTAATAGCACTCTGGATATTGTTAAAGTCATGGGCGATGCCTCCGGCGAGCCTGCCAACGGCCTCAAGCTTCTGCGAACGCTGCAACTGCATCTCGATCTCTTCGCGCTCAAGCTCCTCCTGCCTGCGCCAGGTAATATCTCTTGCAATACTTACGATATATTTTTTCTTACCCTGGCTTATAAGCTTTACATTTATATCAACAGGGAAGCTAGTGCCATCTTTACGCAAAAATTCCCCCTCCCTATGCATAACACCGGTCTCTCTCAGCAGTTCTTCATTTCTCTTCCACGCCTCGCTGTTTCTCATAAGAGAGCTTATCTCAGCTGCATTCATACTGGTAAGTTTATCTCTACTATAACCCAGACTCTTACATAACTTATCATTGACCTCCAGGTACCGCCCACTCTCAAAGTCAATCACTGCGATACAATCATTAGAGCCATCGATAAGACGCTTGAAGAGTCTGAGTTCATCGCCAACAATTTTTCTCTCGACGATCTCGCTGCGAAGTGCCTGATTGACCTTTGTAAGCTCCCTGGTTCTCTTGCTTACCCGCAGCTCCAGGTCAGCGCGAGTCCTGCGCATCCCCGCCTCGACCTCCTTACGCTCAGCGATATCCTCTACCATACCGAGCCCGTACAGAGCCTTCCCGTTATCATCATGCAGAATTGAGGCGGTCAGAGATACCCAGAAACCTTCGCCACCACACTTAACGCAGCTCTTTTCCACCTTATAAAAAGGCCTACTCTCAGAGAACATCTCGCCAAATATCCGCTTAATATCGCCACGCGCAGCCTTTGGCCATATACAGTTGACCAAAGTAGAAATGCTAAAGTCTTCTCTGCTGCAACCAAACGTAGAGCAGAGCACGGCATTGATATCAACAAGATTATAATCCATATCAACGATAAACATTCCAACCGGACTTTCTTTAAATACCGTACTAAAGTGTTGCTCGCTCTCTCTTAACGCGCCCTCTATGATCCGGCGCTTTACCTCACTCTGATAAAGGACCTTGCCGGTTACAACGACCCCTAAAAGCCCCACAAGCCAGAGTGCCGCATGGACAAGGCAAAGCCAAAAGATTTGTTCACGAGAGGCTGCGCGGAAAGGGCTCAAAGGAACCGAGACACTAAGACCTGCCTGAATACTCTTGCCGCGAGCCTTCCAAGACGTATGGCATGTTATACAACTCTGCTCCGCCTTTATCGGACGCACCAGACGCATATACTCCACACCACCCAGACGCTCAACAGCACTAAGCTCTAACTTACCTTTGTTAAAAGATATAAGGGAACTACGCTCCCATTTATCAGGGATATTCTCAGGATTTAAGGGATTCAGGCTAACAAGACGCTGGCGCACACCGGTCTCTTTTTCTGCGATCTCATAGGTTTGGCGCATCATAAATGCGGGATTAAGCAGTGTAAGAGTTCGTCCTGACGGTGTTTTGACATCACGCTCTGCGATATTTGAAAGATAGGGGTTGGGTTTTATATCTCCGCCAACGACGACATAGACGCCACCATGCTCGGCACTCCACCGCCTGAAGATAAGGTTACGCTCAAAGACCGTACCAGCCTCAATACGGGCGTTATCCAGGCTATTTCGCTCAGCAATGTAGATATTCCAGGCCAGCGAGATACCCAAAATAAGGGTCCATAGGACTATAACGGCCATTAAATAACGCCACTTTACCCCTTGACCTGTTTTTTTGCCGTCATAGTTGTTCATAGTCGCGACCAAAGCCCTATTCGACCTAATTCATGATAAACCTTTGCGACCACGCATCTAGAGATAAATACTACCGCTACAGAACATGCCACACTGGTCTTGAAAAGCAACCAAGCAAGACAATCACATGTGAAGATTTAACCATAACCTATCACATCCGAGCGAAAAGCTCAAACAATTTAAAGCCATATAGGCTAACGACCATATCAACATTAAATGACTATATGGCGCAGTACCCGTAAACAAGAAGAAAAAAGAAAGGGATACCCCTCTCTGAAATATAGCAATATAGGTTGCCCTTAAGGGCCAAGACAGGATTAGGATACAGCCGGGAAGAACTTTATAATATAGGAGGGTTTTACAAAGACTTTAAAAAACTGCAAAAACAAGGCCTCATGCCATGCGGCATGAGGCCTTGTTTTATTTTCTAACTATTTTATCTAAGATTACTTTCTATCCCGTTACTTTCTGCCCCGTTACTTTCTACCAAAAACATTCAGGATTCGCTTTAAGACACTTTTCTTCGG
>CAZUFI010000020.1:12642-15989 GCA_964618745.1 uncultured Thermodesulfobacteriota bacterium
ACATTCAGGATTCGCTTTAAGACACTTTTCTTCGGCTTTACACCCAGCCCATCACCTGAAGGTGGCACAGCACCACTGCCGGTGCCAGTGCCGCTGCCGGTGGCAGTACCGGTGGTCTGGCTCTCTATAAGGGCGTTACCAACGCTACGCTTAGAAGTATTACCGGTGCTACCGCCAAAACGAGCATCTCGCACAGTGGCCTGCGTTGCCTTGTTTCTAGCACCCTGAGTCCTGCCCCTACCCTTACCAGCCCTTGAATGTGGCTTGGTGGCACGAGACGACGGTGTTGCGCCATCAGGTGCTGATGGCGCTGCTGGCGACGCAGCTTTATCGCTATTGCTGCGCCCCTCTTGCAGACGTCTTCTGGGACGCCTTGAGCGGCTACGCCTACTGGAGCTACCTTCGCCTTCTTTACGAGTAGCTTCCTTCTTAGTTGCGGCACTACTGCCGGCATCACTACCGTCAACCTTAACGGCTTCTATATTATTTTTACTGTCATTATTATTTTTATTGTCATTATTATCATTGCCTGTATCGGCCCCTGCGGTTTTAACGCCAGTCTCTTTGCCGCCACGCCCTCTACCACGGCTACGCCTTGGCCTCTTTGGCTTATCGGTATCACCCTTGGATGCTACCTCTTTAGATTCATTGGTGACACCTGTCTCTGCCATTGCATTACCCTGCCGTACAGAGACCTCTTTTGACTCCGGAGCACTTTCCTTTGCAGCTCCGCTTCTACCAGTGCCACCTTTACTGCTTGACGAGCTTGCGGGCTTTCTACCGCCTCTGGCTGGCGTACTCTTCTGCGAGCCGCCTCTACCTGACGCAGCCTTACCATAGCCTTTTCCGCCCTTGTTGGCTCCCCTATCCGAAGCCCCGCCGGACCTTGGGCCGCGACTTCTATACGACCCTGCCTTATCCTTAAGCATATCCTCTTCATCTATCCACTCAGCCGGGATCTTACGCTCGATATATTTTTCTATCTCAGGCAGGTTAAATGCATGGTCTTCGCAGACAAGACTGTAGGCCTTGCCGCTCTTTCCGGCGCGCGCCGTCCTGCCGATACGATGAACGTAACTAGCTGCCTCCTGCGGCAGGTCATAGTTATAGACATGCGTAATATCTTCTACGTGAAGTCCGCGTGCTACGACATCGGTCGCTACGAGTATCTTGAGCCTTCCGGCCTTCATATCATCGATTATGCGCTGGCGTTTACTCTGACTGACGTCGCCGGTAAGCCCCATCGCAAGAAAATCATTTTTCGAAAGCTTCCACTCCAGCATCTCTACCGTGCGCTTCATATTACAGAATATTATCGCTCGCTCGACATCAGGACGCCTGAGGAGTGCCATAAGCATTACGAGCTTTTCTTTATTAGAAGGATAAAGCACCTTCTGATCGATCTTATCGACCGTAACCTGCTCAGGCTCTATCTCGACAACAACAGGGTCGGGCTTCATGTAACGGGCCGCCAACCTGTGGACATTCTCATCGATAGTGGCAGAGAAAAGCATGGTCTGACGGTCTTTATCCTTTGGCAGACGGCTTGCTATATAGCTGATATCCGGGGCAAAGCCCATATCAAACATACGGTCGGCCTCGTCTACGACAAATATCTCGATATCTTTGAGTGAGAGCGACTTGGATTTATAAAGGTCTATCATACGCCCCGGCGTAGCGACAACGAGATCTACGCCTTCTTTCAGGGCCGAGACCTGCTTTTCGTACTCCACGCCGCCGTAGATCGCAATAGAGCGAAACGGCAGATGGAGCGCGAGCTTCTTTGCCTCGGTATCTATCTGCACGGCAAGCTCGCGCGTCGGGGCCATAACAAGGGCGCGTGCGCCTTTAGGCCTTTCCTTTCCGGCAACGATAAGCCTGTTGTAAATAGTGGTTATAAAGACAGCCGTCTTACCCGTACCAGTCTGCGACTGTACTATAATATCCTTGCCCGTTACCGACTCCGGCAGGGCCTGCTCTTGCACGGGAGTGCATTTTTCAAAACCCGCATCCTCAATGCCAAGCAGCATCTTTTCATGTAAATCTAATATATTAAACTTCATTGCTCTTTCTTTCTCTCTCCCTGATTCTATTCTTATTTACGATTACCTAAAGCCAACTTAAGTAACCACACTGATATTAATTATAAACTTTTTCATAGTAACATAGAAAAAGCAGTTACATATTTATTTCTTTGATAATAAAGGCTGTATTAATCCACCTAAAATCTTCAAAACAAAAAATCCTTGTAATAACACCCGATTGTGCTAGTATTTATATTATGACTGGTACGAAACGATATCTTGCGATCTTACTTATCGCCTTTTTCTCGATAGCCACTACTGCTACGCTTGTCATGGCGCACTGCGACCACTCGGCGCAGGGCACGGCGACCATTGGTATAGAAGGCATCGATGGTATAGAGAAGAAGACCGCTGGCTGTAACCACAGCCACGCCATAGAAGAACAAGAACACAACAGCCATGACCACAGTGACAATGACCACAGCAAGACTCACAAAAACAGCGATACCAGCACAACCAATGCAGACCAGACAAGTTGCTTAGTCTGCTCGGCAGGCCTATGCCATAGCCAGGCCACCGCCAGCACATCCAGCACCCCAACATTGCTTGCAACAACAAGCGACGACTTCCATGCCGCAAAAAGTATAAACCTCAAGACCGGCTTTCTGACAATAATCCCTAATCCACCAAATTTCATCTCCTAAAGACCAAGCATTCACTTATTAAGTAAATGAACCAAAGACAGAGGTAGTGCGTTTTTTACGCCACCTCTACGATATGAGTCCCTAACGAATTTCATTTCGTCTTGGAGACTGGGAGATTACAATGAATTTGTTGGTAAAGAACCTACTGCTGCGTACAGTTGTAGCAACAGTAACCATTGGCCTTTCAATCGTACTAGCCGCCGCTGCCCTCGCAGGCGATAGCAGCAGTGCGACGGCCATAACAGAAAAACCCGCCACAATAACACTTGGGGCCTTGATAGACCAAGGCCTCAGGGACAGCCCTGCCGTCAAGGCAAAGCGCTTTGCATGGCAGAGCGCATTAAAGAGATATCCGCAGGCACGCGCCCTTGCCGACCCGATGCTCGCCTACACTCAGCCCATCGAGGAATTAGAGACGCGCCTGGGGCCGGTTAAACGATCTATCAAACTCTCTCAGGGCCTTCCCTTCCCGGGAACGCTCAAGGCGCGCGGACAGGTAGCGCGTAAAGAAGCAACAATAGCGCGGCTTGAACTGGTTAACGCCACCCGCCAGCTCGTCATGGATATTAAAAGGGCCTACTTTGAGCTCTATTATCTTGATAAAGCAACCGAGCTCGCA
>CAZUFI010000021.1:0-1876 GCA_964618745.1 uncultured Thermodesulfobacteriota bacterium
CATACCGAGCTTTACCGAGGGGCCGAGTATGTTGTGGATTTTCTGCCGAAGATAAAGCTTGAGATAATAGTCAGGGAAGATCTGGTCGCAAAGGTCGTTGATACGATAGTAGAGACGGCAAAGACCGGACGTATCGGAGATGGTAAGGTCTTTGTCTTACCTGTCGAAGAGGTCGTAAGGATAAGAACAGGCGAGCGCGGCGAAGACGCAGTTTAGTTAACTATTTGAATTACTTATGAGAATTAAAATAATAAACAGCTTGATTTACTAAGGAGGACGTAAGGATGGATGTAAAAGAGGTATTGCAGTACGCTAAAGATAATAATGCCAGGATGGTGGATTATAAGTTCCTGGATTTTATAGGTATATGGCAGCACTTTACCACACCTATCTCGCAGTTTGAGGAGGATGTCTTTGAGGACGGTCTGGGCTTTGATGGTTCAAGTATCCGTGGCTGGCAGCCGATTCATGCCAGCGATATGGTAGTTATCCCTGATCCAACGACAGCGATGATGGACCCTATCATGGAGGTTCCTACCCTAAGCCTTATCTGTAATATCTTTGATCCAATCACAAAAGAGCCTTACTCAAGAGATCCACGCTATGTAGCGCAGAAGGCCGAGGCATACTTGAAGTCCACTGGAATAGGTGATCAGATATTCATAGGCCCTGAGCCGGAGTTCTTTATCTTTGACGATGTTCGCTACAGCGAAGGGGCAGACCATAGCTTCTTCCACATTGACTCGGAAGAGGGGGCGTGGAACAGCGGCCGTGAAGAGGTTCCAAACCTTGGCTATAAGACAAAGCATAAGCAGGGCTATTTTCCTGTAGCACCGACCGATACGCAGCAGGATCTTCGCACCGAGATGTGCCTTGTTCTGGAAGAAGTAGGTATTGAGGTCGAGTGTCAGCATCATGAGGTCGCCAGTGCCGGTCAGGCAGAGATAGATATGAAGTTCACTACGCTCCTTCAGATGGGCGATCAGCTCAAGTGGTATAAGTATATAGTCAAGAACGTCGCAAGACGTTGGAACAAGACGGCGACCTTTATGCCAAAGCCTGTTATGGGCGATAACGGTACTGGTATGCATGTACATCAGTCGATCTGGAAGGACGGTAAGCCGCTCTTCGCTGGCGACGGCTACGGCGGTATGAGCGAGATGGCGATGCATTACATCGGCGGAATTCTCAAGCATGCCAGAGCCCTGAATGCATTTACCAATCCAACAACGAACTCTTACAAGAGGCTTGTACCGGGCTTTGAGGCTCCGATCAACCTTGCGTATTCAAGCCGTAACCGTTCTGCTTCGGTAAGGATACCTATGTATTCTTCTTCACCGAATGCAAAGAGGATCGAGGTCAGGTTCCCAGATCCGTCTTGCAACGGCTACCTTGCCTTTGCAGCGATGATGATGGCCGGCCTTGATGGTATACAGAATAAGATTGATCCAGGTGAACCGCTTGATAAGGATATCTACGGGCTCTCACCAGAGGAGCTTGCAAAAGTTCCTTCAGCAGCAGGCTCACTTGACGAGGCATTACAGGCCCTTCAGGATGACCATGAGTTCCTCCTAAAGGGTGACGTCTTTACAAAGGACGTAATCGATAAGTGGATAGAGTATAAGATGGAGAATGAGGTTCAGGAGCTGAGGCTCAGGCCGACTCCTAAGGAATTTGATCTATACTTTGATTGCTAATTAATATTAAGCTAAACTCAAAAGCCCCGACCATCTTGGTCGGGGCTTTTTTTGTTTGTAGTTTTATTTGAGTTCTTTATTCATCTCTATTTTATATAGCCTTGGCCATGAATCCTTTAGATGCTTTTGCCACTCGAAACTCGTAGGCCCTTCGGGCTTCAAGGCCCTTCGGGCTTTAA
>CAZUFI010000021.1:1976-15631 GCA_964618745.1 uncultured Thermodesulfobacteriota bacterium
AAGGCCCTTCGGGCTTTAAAGTAGTAACGAGGTTTATGTGTAAGTTGTTGATTATTACTTTTTGATATGCTTTTGCCAATCGAAACTCGGAGTGCCTGCTACCATGAAATACGGGTTCAGGAGGTTTTCTTTGTTGTAGGTAAGGTCTTTGCCCGCGAGGTCTGTTACGTGCCCTCCTGCGGCAGTGACGACGCAATGCGCGGCCCCTGTGTCCCACTCCATGGTAGGGCCGATACGCGGATACAGGTGCGCCGCACCTTCTGCTACGAGGCAGAGCTTTAAGGAACTTCCCATGCTAAGGGCCTCGACCCCGCCATTATCTGCCTGAGTTTTTTCAATGCTTGCGATAAAATCTTCGAGATCTTTGTTTCGGTGAGAGAGGCTTGCTACTATCTTGAGCTTTCCCTCGCTGTATCCAAGTGTTGTGATCTCTTTGGCTGGCGTGTCTTTGTTCGCTTGCTTGAAGGCACCGAGGCCAACGAGTGCTGTATAGGTCGTGCCTGTAGTTGGCATATGAACGACTCCGAGTATCGGCGAGCCGTCTTTTATCAGTGCGATATTTACCGTAAATTCGCCGGATTTTTTTATAAATTCTTTTGTGCCGTCCAGCGGATCTACGAGCCAGAATATATCCCATGCCTTGCGTTCGCTGAATGGGGCCTCTTTGCACTCTTCCGATAATATAGGAATCTCCGGGGTGAGTTCTTTAAGTCTGGCGACGATAATATCATTTGCATCTGTATCTGCGCAGGTAAGCGGGGAGTCGCCTTCTTTGTAGGTTACGTTAAAGTCCGCGCTCTCGTAGACGGCCATTATGGCGCGGCCCGCAGCATGCGAGAGCGTTGCGATCTTGGCCAGTAATACTTTATCTATATTCACTTTGTAGCCTTATTAAGTTGGGTTATCTTTTCTATAATATTTGTTGTCGAACGCCCTTTTGCAAGCTGGATGCGACGGACCTTGCCGCCGTGTTTCAGTACGACCTCTTGGCCAACGATTTCCCCGCTTTTCCAGTCCGCGCCTTTTACGAGAATATCGGGCACTATCGCCTCTATAAGTTTTATAGGGGTCTCACCGCTGAAGATAACAACGTAGTCCACGGCTGAGAGGGCTGAGAGCAGCTCTGCTCGGTCTTTTTGCGGGACGATGGGGCGTAGTCTGCCTTTTATCTTTTTTACAGAGCTGTCGCTGTTTAACCCAACGATGAGAATATCGCCGAGTGAGCGGGCCTTTTTCAGATACCGTGCGTGACCTGCATGCAGTATATCAAAGCAGCCGTTTGTAAAGACGACCTTTCCCTTGTTTTGAGATAGTTCGGTGAGTAGTTTTTTTAGAGAGACGAGTTGTCCCATTCGCGATACCTGTCTGTTTTTTCTGTGGCAGATCTATTTTTATCATACCCTGATGACTCTGGCAAGGGTTAGCGCAAAGACCTCTGCGCCACAGGCCGAGAGGATTCGTGAGCATTCTTTGATGGTAGCCCCTGTGGTATAGACGTCGTCGATTAATAAGATTTTTTTGTCTTTGAAGGCAGTTTTATCGATAACCGAAAACGCGCCCTTGACATTTATCTCTCTTGCCTTGCCTTTCAGTTCGATCTGAGAGCGTGTGTCTTTCTGACGTATGAGATTCTGGTAATCAAGTTCTGGTTTTTCAGGATCTCTCTGTTCTTGGCGCAAGATTTCTCTGGCCAAAAGCAGTGATTGATTAAAGCCACGTCTCTTAAGTCTGTTCTTGTGCAGAGGGATGGGGACAATCTTATCGTAATCTAGATTTATTTCGTTCAGTGCCTTTCCCGCCAGCCTACCAAGCGTCGGTGCAAGGGAAGTTCTTTTATTATATTTAAAGTGGTGGATAGCGGAAAGTAGCGGGCCGTCGTATGTAAAGGCACTTCTGGCAAGCGTGAATGGAGGGCAGTCTTTCAGGCACGCACCACAGTGTTTGATCCCGATTGTGCCTGAAAAAGGCGTTCCGCATTTTGCGCAGATAGGGGAGGGCAGGGGGGTAATAGCTTTTCTGCATTCGTGGCACAGGCCGTCTTTTGCTATAAGATTGGCTTCAGTGGCTGATTCTGGCACCTTGCAAAGCGGGCATAAGGGAGGGAAAATAAGGTCGGTAAAGTAGCTGATGAGTTTTTTTGCGTTGACGGTCATTGATTTTTCCAGTTGAAGGTCTGCGTTGGCTGATCCCGGGGCAGGCTCTATAGATTGTCTTCCAGAGACGCGGGAATCGAGATATGAAAGGTCGTGCCTTCAGTTGAACTCTCAAACCAGATATCACCTCTGTGGTCTTTTATTATGCCGTAGCTTATCGAGAGGCCAAGCCCGGTGCCTTCATCGACGTCTTTTGTAGTGAAGAAAGGCTCAAAGATGCGCTCTTTAATATCATCGTCTATGCCGGTGCCTGTATCCTTGACTGTAATAACGGCGTATGGCATGCCAATGTTGGCGATGGTTGAGCTGGCGACCTCGATGGTGCCGCCCGCCGGCATTGAATCGCGTGCGTTGGTTATAAGGTTTATAATGACTTGTTCAAGGCGGTTTGGGCGACCCTTTACAGGTGGAATATTTTGCAGGTCAAGAGCTACCTTGATCTGTTTGCTTTTAAGTATCTCTAAGGTTAATAGTAGGCTGTCGTTGATTACATCGTTAAGGTTGACCGTGACCATCACATTGTCGTCAAGTCTGGAAAATGCCTTGAGGTGAGATATGGTCTTCTCCATCTTCTGTGTCGCAGAGTTTATGTATTTTAGTTTTTCAATATGCGCAGGATGCTTGTTAAAGTCGCGGATGAGGTGTTGTGAGAGCCCTCTTATAACTGTAAGCGGCTGGTTGAGTTCATGTGCGAGACCAGCCGTTAGCTCTCCAAGTGCCTTAAGTTTTGTGGTCTGAACCAGCTGGGCCTGCGTTTCTCTGAGCTTAAGGTTGGCGGCTTGCAGTTCTGTCTCGCTTTGGTCCAGGTTTTTAAGCACATAAGAGACGCCTTCCCTGAACTCTTCCAGGTTTGATCTGCTTTCGGCCAATTCCTTTTTTGTCTTTTTTAATTCTTTAGTGAGGTGGTTTTTATCTCTTAGGTCTTTTGTAAGAATGATGGTATAGCGAGCCCCGGTCGTCTCGTCGGTATACGGCGTGATGGAAAGATCAACGGGTATGAGTACATTGGAGCGTGTCCTGAGGGTTGCATTAAGGCTGTGTTTTTGCTCTGAGGTAGCATTGCTGCCTATATCCAGGCAGTCGGAGTCTTTCTCCATTATCAGGTTCAGTGGGCGGTCTTTAAGCTCGACCTCAGTGTAATCAAGTAGATCCAGAAGCTGCGTGTTGGTCTCTTTTATAAGGCCGTAGTGGTCGGTAAGTATAAAGGCCTCTGTCATAGAGCAGAGAATCTTATCTGAGAGTTTTATGCCAAGAGTAGGCCGCAGATAATCGGTATCTATACTGGTTTTTGTTTTTGTAATGAGAGAAGGGCTTGGCGGTTTGCCTGCGCAACCGGTATAGCTGCGTTTATTGCCTGTTGGTGTATCTATGTTTTTTAATGAACTTTTCTGCATAGCTCATCCCGGCGGTGCTTTCAGGGACGCAGATGTGGGAGAAGAAACCGTTTCCTTCTTGTTCAGAGATGATGTTTATTGCACCGTTGTTAATTACTGTTAAGAGGTGGTTACTGTAACATGGTTTGTAGTGAGAGTCAACGAAGCTGTCTTGCAGTGGTCTTTTACAATGGGTCTTATACAGAGCAATGCGTCGCGACAAAGAACTTTTAAAAGGCTTTTTCGTGTGCTAAACTGCGGTAGCTTGCTTGTTTAGGGTGTATATTATGGGGTTTTTATATTAATAGAAGGGGTTAGCAATATGGCTTTCGGAAGACTTAGAGAGAGGCTTGCAAAGACACACGACGCCATTATGGGCGGTATTCAGTCTGTCGTCGGAGTGGGCGGCAAGGGTGGCGATAAGGGCGGCGAGGTCTCGATGGAGAGTCTGGAAGAGGCCCTTATAAGGGCCGATGTCGGGGTTAATCTCTCAATAGAGATAGTAGAGGAGCTTCAGAGAGGCTCCTGGCGCGATAGCGAGGGGCTTAGGGAACGCCTGAGTGAGAAGGTGCAGACAATACTTAGAGAGGTCCAGGGCCCTCTGGATGTCTCTATCGCGCAGACCCCATTTGTCATTATGGTTATTGGCGTAAACGGGGTGGGTAAGACCACTACAATCGGCAAGCTTGCTACCTGGCTAACAGATAGGGGTAAGACCGTTATGCTGGGGGCTGGAGATACCTTCAGGGCCGCAGCTGTTGAGCAGTTGGAGGTCTGGGGTAGGCGTGTGGGATGTACCGTTATTAAGCATCAAGAGGGTGGAGACCCGGGGGCCGTGGCCTTCGACACCATAAAAGCAGCCAAGGCCCGAAATGTAGATGTAGTTATCCTTGATACCGCAGGCAGGCTGCATACCAAGGTCAATCTTATGGAGGAGCTTAAGAAGATCCAGAGGGTAGTGCAGCGTGAGGTCCCGGACGGCCCGCATGAAAACCTGCTGGTCGTCGATGGTTCGACCGGGCAGAACGCGCTGGATCAGGCGCGGCTCTTTAACCAGGCCGTTGGGGTTACAGGGCTGGTCGTGACCAAACTCGACGGTACGGCAAAGGGCGGTATAGTTATTCCTATCGCCAATGAGCTGAAGATACCTATTCGTTTTATAGGTGTTGGCGAGGGCGTAGATGATATGAAAGAATTTTATGCCGATGAATTTACAGAGGCACTTATATAGGCATTAACCCGTTAAATGAGAGATGGCAATGAATGATAAACTGGCAGGGTTTTACGAGCTTTACTCCAGGCGCAGGAGCGTAAGGGAGTTCTCCGGGCGTCACGTAGAGGAAGAGGTCCTGACAAGGCTCTTGGAGGTGCTGCGCATGGCGCAGAGTGCTGCCAATCGTCAGCCCTGGCACTTTATAGTGGTAAGGGATGAAGATAGAGAGGCATTTAATGATATTTTTACCAAGGACGGCTTTAAGGCGGCACCGCTTCTGATAGTCGCCTGTGCCGAGCCGGCAACGGCGTGGCAGAGAAAGCCGGATGGTCAGAACTATGCCTGGGTCGATGTGACGATAGCAGTAACCGAGATGATAGGGGCAGCTACGGCAGAAGGCCTGGGCTCTTGCTGGGTTGCGGCTATTGAACCTGTAAAGGTAAAGAAACTGCTGGAAATACCCGATACAATAGATGTGGTAGGTGTAATCGCCATGGGTTATCCAAATGAAGAACTCAGACCTATAGAAAAGGACAGGTTGCCGCTGGAGAAGGTTATTCATTACGGAAAATGGTAATTGTCTTTGCATTAGTCAGCTATGGAAGATCAAGATGAATGATGACTCGGAAAATATAGAAGCGGATCATGTGGTCTTAAGGCCTGAGCGCAGGGGAAAGCTCAGGAGTGCCCTGCTTGTCTTAAAGGTAGATAATGAGAGCGAGGGCGAAAACACGCTCTTTGGCTATGCTAAGAGCCTTGCTCCGAACGGGATGTTTATATCTTCGGTTAACCCAAAGCCGGTCGGCACTCAGTTTATGATCTGCTTTGAGCTTCCAAGGACCGGCACCATAGTAACCTGTAGTTGCCGGGTAATGTGGAACAGGGACTATGATTCAAACCTGAGGAATGAACCCGGGATGGGGATAATGTTTCTCGACCTGCTAGAGGAGCATAGAGAAGAGATAGAGTTATGGATACAGGAAAAGGGTAGAAAGAGCCAGAATAAAAAACCGCGTTTTATCGTAGATCAAGAGAGTAAAGCCCGCGCGAAGGCCGAAACGGCTTCACAGGCCGAAACGGCTTCACAGGCCGAGACGGCTTCACAGGCCGATGGCGATCCACAAGGTATAGAAGAAGACGTCGAGTCTGCCGAGGGTGGTAATCATGACGTAGGCGACACCGACGATATATCCAAGTAGCATTTAGGTAGAGTATTATATTCAAGATAAAAGGGGGACGATGCAGTTGCATCGTCCCCCTTGTTTTTTTGTTGGTGGAATACTATTTATTTAAGTCTAGAACCTTAGCACTTAAGGCCGATTATTTTACCGTCCAGAAGGTCTCGCCGTTGCGGTCTTCAAGGATGATATTTTTTTCAGTTAGTTGATCTCGTATCTCGTCGGCCTTTGCAAAGTCCTTTGCCGCGCGGGCAACGAGTCTTGCTTTGACAAGCTCGTCGATCTCTGCGCTATCAATGCTTGCGCGTTCTTTTACATCCGCAAAGTACTGGGCTGGGGTTTTGGCAAAGATGCCTAGTATGGCAGAGATCTCGCTGAAGAAGCGGGCCGTTGCCCCGAGCTCTTCAAGAGGAATTTCCGTGCCTTTTTTAGCCGCCTTATCAAGGCTGCGGTTTGCTTCGGCGATCTCTTCAAAGACCTTACCAATGGCTGCCGCGGTATTAAAGTCGTCGTCCATAGCGGCCTTAAAGTGCACGAGCTTTTTTTCGTAGCTTTCTGTGTCAAAGTTGTCGATGCTGGCTCCGGCCTCTTCGATTCGTTTAATTGTTCTGTAGAAACGCTCGGCCTTGGCCTCGTTTTCTTTTAAGGTCTCGCTTGTGTAGTCTATCGGAGACCTGTATTGGCTTGAGAGCAGAAATAATCGAATACTCTCGGCTGAGTTCTCTTCGAGTGCCTCGCTGATATTCAGGATATTGCCAAGAGATTTGCTCATCTTTTCTTTTTCTATATTTACAAAGCCGTTGTGTATCCAGTTGCGCGCGAATGGTTTGCCGGTTGCCGCCTCGCTTTGTGCTATCTCATTTTCATGGTGTGGAAATACCAGATCCTTACCACCGCCGTGAATATCTATGGTCTCGCCGAGCCACTCCAGACACATGGCAGAGCACTCGATGTGCCAGCCGGGGCGGCCATTGCCCCAGGGGCTTTTCCACCAGGGTTCATCCGGTTTGCTCGACTTCCAGAGGGCAAAGTCCAGAGGGTCTTCTTTTCGCTCGTCTATCTGGACGCGTGCGCCGCTCTCTAGATCTTCTATATTCTTCCCTGACAGCTTGCCGTAGCCCTCGAACTTTCTGACCGAGTAAAAGACATCTGCGCCAACGGCGTAGGCGTAGCCCTTGCTGATTAGCGTCTCTATAAGCTCTATTATCTTCTCGATTGACTCGGTAGCGCGTGGCCTGTTGGTGGGAAGCTCTACGCCAAGGCCCTGCATATCTTTATCAAAGCTCTCGATATAACGCTCGGCGATTACCTTCCAGTCCTCACCGTCGGCGTTGGCTCGGTTTATTATTTTGTCATCGATATCGGTATAGTTACGTGTGTAATTTACGTCGTAACCCAGGTGCTTAAGATACCGGTATATGACATCAAAGGAGACGGCACTACGGGCATGTCCTATATGGCTGTGGCTATAGACGGTCGGCCCACAGACGTAGAGACTGACCTTGCCGGGATCGAGCGGGATGAATTCTTCTTTTTGATTGGTAAGTGTATTGTAGATTCTAAGCGTCATTGATCTTCCTCATTGTAATAGCGACCCTTAGGGGCACCATAGATTATTTTATTTTTAGGTTGCCTTGGTTATAAGTGCTACTGCCGAGGCACTTATGGCCTCGCCGACCCCTGTCGCCCCGAGTCCTTCTTCTGTGGTGGCCTTTATATTAATCTGCCCTTTAGTGCAGCCGGCAGCCTCTGCCGTCCGCTCTGTCATCAGCGGTATATGAGGTGCGAGCCGAGGCTCTTGACAGACTATTGTAGCATCTATATTGCCGATCTCAAAGCCTGCATCTGCCAGTAGCTTTGCGGTTCTCTCCAGCAGCAACAGGCTTGATATCCCTTTATACGCATCGTCAGAGGGCGGGAAGTGCTTACCTATATCTCCAAGCCCTGCTGCACCCAGCAGCGCATCTATTATCGCATGCAGAAGTACATCGGCATCCGAGTGTCCGTCCAGACCTTTTCTAAATTCTATCTCTAACCCGCCAAGTATCAGTGCCCTGTCGCGAGCCAATCTGTGCAGGTCGTAGCCATAGCCAATTCTCATAGATCAAGATCCTTCCGTCAAAGACGGTTTTTATTGCTTCTCTTAGGTTGTCTATTCAGCAGCAGCGCGTGCCTTTAGTATCGCCTCTGCCAGTAGCAGATCCTCTGCCGTTGTAATCTTTATATTCTCATAAGAGCCTTCTACGATCCTGACCTCGATGCCGAGCCTCTCTACCAGAGAGCTTTCATCGGTGCATTTGATCTTCTTGGCAATGGCAGTTCTTGAGGCCTCAGTTAAGATATCGATGAGAAAGCCCTGTGGGGTCTGAACGGCTCTGAGCCCTTCTCTGGGCGGCGTCGCACGGACAATGCCACCAGTGGTAACCTCTTTGATAGTATCCTTTACAGGCACTGCCACAACGCCACTGCCGTATTCTTTTACCGAAGCAACCGTTGCCTCGATAATATCTGCTGTTATTAGCGGACGCGCCCCGTCGTGTACCAGTATTATATCGCTATCCATATTATATGCTATGAATTCCAAGGCGTTAGCCACGGAATCTTGTCTTTCTTTGCCACCGGCTATCACTTTGGCGACCTTAGTGTAGTCGTATTTTTCTACTATTTCTTTTCTGCAATAGGCCATATCTTCGCTGGCCGTAACTATAACGATCTTCTGCACAAGCGGGCTATCCTGAAAGGCCCGGAGTGTATGGGCAAGGACAGGGCGACCTGCTAACTCCATATAGTTCTTTTTAATCTTTTGCCTGTCTGTCTTCCGCACCATCCTATGACCCATGCCTGCCGACGGGATGATGGCTGTGACTCGTGTGTGCGTGGTTTTTGATAGGGACTCTGACATGGTTTAATTAAAACATGACCGTATGCCGTGGTCAATACCCCGGCGAGGTATAAAACCAGAGATAGGCTCTTTTTATACTATTTAAGGTGGCAAAATGCGTGGGGGCAGAAGGCAGGCAGGTTAGTCTACGGCCTTAAAGATAGGTTCTTTCTTTTTTCTGGGGTCACTAGGGCTAGCGGCCGTTGTCTTTGAGAAGACCATACGTCCGCTGCTGGTCTGTAGTATGCTTGTGACATTTGCGCTAATGGTCTTGCCGACAAAGCCCGCGCCGTCGTCTATTACGACCATTGTACCGTCGTCGAGGTAGCCGACGCCCTGTTTGTTTTCTTTGCCTTCTTTTGCGACCAGAATGCGTATCTCTTCACCCGGGAGTATAACAGGCTTTACGGCATTGGCCAGCGAGTTGATATTTAGTGTTGGTATTCCGTTGAGCTTTGCTATTTTGTGCAGGTTTATATCGTTTGTGAGTATCTTTGCCGTGCGCTTTTTGGCAAGCTCTACAAGCTTCATATCGACCTTATCGGTCGCCGGGAAGTCTTCGCTTGATATCTCGACCTCTATCGGGGTGTCTTTCTGCAGGCGTTGCAGGGCATCAAGCCCTCTGGTGCCGCGTACCTTCTTGATAGGGTCTGCCGAGTCGGCGATGAACTGAAGTTCACCAAGAACGAACTTGGGGACAATCAACGTTCCGTCTATAAAGCCGGTCTCGCATATATCCGCTATGCGCCCGTCGATTATAACGCTGGTATCGAGGATCAAGAGGTTTTTAAGTGGAGCGTCGTTTTGGTCTTTCTGGTTATCACCCTTGTTGTTCTTAAGTCTTTTAGACTCAGCGGTGAGTTCTTCGCCCTTTTTCATGCCAACGCTGAAGCCGAGCGATCCTATTATGACATTAACGATAATATAGACCGAATATTCGATTCGCGGGTTGTTGAAGTACTGCAAGACCAGCGGATAGGTAACCAGGTTGGCTACCACCAGACCGCTGATTATGCCTATTACACCGCCTATCAGGGTTCTTGCGGGAGTATCCTTAGCAAGCATCTCTACCCTTATAGCGGCAAGTGCTATGATAAGCCCGACAAGCATGCCTATATAGGCGGTAAGCTCGTTGTTTACAAGCTGGAGTGCGATGAGATAGCCGCTGATAGCGGCCAGTAAGACAAAGAATGCTTTTAGTAGAATCGACACTTACGAAAAGTCCTCTTGTTTGCTTGGGGCGAACTAACCGGCCCTCGGAGCTGCCACTGATATTTATTGATATTCAGGGCTTAATATTAGTAATGCGCCATCGTCAAAGTATATAATGCGATACTATAGGGTGCAGTTATTAATTAAAGCCTTGTTGCTGCCTATTGCTATTAAAATTAAAAAAGGCTTATTAAAGAATTCTTTAAGCCTGCATTAATTTATCGAGTTCTTCTTCTACCTTTTCTTCTTTTATCTTCTTTGCTACTGAAAGTTCTTTTACCAGCAGAGTCTTTGCCGTGTCAAGCATGCGTCTCTCGCCAAAGGAGAGTTCCTTGCCGTGCTTGAGCATGTAGAGATCACGCAGGACCTTGGCAACTTCCATTGCGCAGCCCGTCTTGATCTTTTCGGTGTATTCACGGTATCTTCTGTTCCAGGTCTGGTTGTCAAAGGTGTTGTCTGTTTTATTCTGCAGGATCGAGTATACTTTCGGGATCATGCTCTTTTTCATGATCTTTCTGAGTCCAACCATCTCTACATTGGCTATTGGTACCATTATGGTCGCATCAGAGCCCAAGATCTTTAGTACATAAAACGAGTGATCTTCTCCGGCAATCTGACGTTCTTTGATGCCTTCTATGATTCCGACACCGTGAGCTGGGTATACGGCCAGATCCCCAGCCTTGAATACAGTACCTGTAGCTTTCGCAATTGCCATAGAGCTTATCCTTGGTTAAGTGTGGAAAAGACGAAATATATTATAACCTTACCACAATTAGTTGTCTTGGTCAAGGTCTATTGTTTTGCGCCTTTAGCTCGTGAGCCGTAGCTAAAATATAAAAATTAATACTTTAGTTGTATCTATATGTATAATAACGGTTTTATAGATCTATGAGTAGTTGCCGTTGTTGCTCGGAGTGTGGTAGTCTATTTTATACAATAGTTCTTCAGGGGGTTTGTATTTTGAAAGATTTAAGTAAACCAGAGGTTGGTGTCGGTGGTAAAAAGACTCGACTCATCGGTATTGTGCAGTGCGATATAGCTAAAGAGAGGTGCAGCGGCCTGACCTGTATAAATTCTTTTGATAAGAGAATAGATGCCTTTACGAACTACGGCACGGGCATTATGGCCGTGCCCTTTAACTGCGGCGGTGGTGGCGGCAGGCGTATTAGCCGTACTGTAGCGCATCTGGCACGTAAGGCCGAGCAAAAGGCCGGTATTAAGAAAGAAGAGATAGTAATACATCTTTCCAGCTGTATTGTCACCGATAATGGCCATTACCCGCCGTGTCCGCATCTTGCGGATATCCTGGAGATCTTAAAGCGTAAGGACTTTAGGGTAAGGCTTGGTAGTTATAAAAGCAATACAGCGACCAAAAGGCGCGAGCAAGGGGTTTATCAGGGCTTTGATTGGGACGGCGAAGAGCTGTAAAAAACCTATGGCGTGGTCGGTGCGTCTAAAGTTTATACCGTCGTGTTTGGGATATAAAAGTATATTTAAAGGCAAAAGGGAGGCGTGCAGCCTGCCTTTTGCCTTTTTAATTTCAGTAGTCCTCAGCATTTCTTGACAGCCCTGTTATCAGGTCTATACTTTATCAGCATCTAATCTCAAATTTAATCAGACTGTTAGATAGCCACTACGAAGCTTCGTAGTTGGCAATAAGGTGGGGCATTATGGTATTTGATGGTGCGGAGTCAAAGAAGATTACGTTAAGTGTATATAAGGCAGACCTTGGTGGGTTTGTTGGTAATACCAGTATCCATCCGGATCTCCTTGAGATCGCGCGCGAGAGGCTTCTGGGCTTTAAGGAAGAGGGTCGTGTCAGGGACTTCCATGTAATGCGCTGTGGCGATGATATGGAGCTCTTGATGACGCATTATAATGGCTGTGCGAGTAGCGATATAGAAGAGATGGTTATGAAGGTCCTTAGTGCCTGCGCGACCCGCTCTAGCGAGCTTAAGCTCTACGGTAGTTTGCATGACCTGCTAAGGGGTGATTTCTCCGGCAAAGTCTCGGGGCTTGGCTTTGGTCTGGCAGAGATGGAGTTTGTCGAGCGTGAGAGCGAGCCGGTACTGGTCTTTATGGCCGATAAGGCTTTGTCAGGGCTATGGAACCTGCCGTTATATAAGATATTTGCCGACCCCTTTAATACGCCGGGCCTTGTTATGGAAGATATCATGATGGACGGCTTTTCTTTCAGCGTCTTTGACCGTAAAACCTCTCAAACCGAGGTCTTTAAGGCCCCTGAGCAGTTATATAAATTGCTAGCCCTGATCGGCGATAGTTCACGGTATCAGGTCTGCGAGGTCAGAAGAAGCAGGGACGGCGAGCTAGCTGCCGTTGTATCGACCGAACGGAGACTTGACAAGGCAGAGGAGGGCTCTGTGCGGAGTGATCTGCGCGGTGAGGACCCGGTGGTTCTGATAAGGTGTCAGAAGGGGCTGCCTGCCGTTGGCGAGGTCCTGGAGGCCTTTACCTTCCCATACCTCGTAGAGGGCTGGATGAGGGGTGCTCATATCGGCCCGATCATGCCTGTGCCGTTTTATGAGGCTAATCCGACCAGATTCGACGGGCCTCCCCGGGTCATCTCCTCTGGCTTTCAGCTATCCAAGGGGCTGCTTATAGGTCCACACGATATGTTCGATGACCCGGCCTTTGATCAACCAAGGCGCGAGGCCTCTATGGTCAGTGGCTATATGAGACGGCACGGCCCCTTTAAGCCACACCGCTTGATAGATCAAAATCAGTAAGATATCCAGAGCCATCTCCAGAAAAGAACTGACGTAGCAAGTTCTTTTATATCGGTCTTGGTGCTGTCCTCTAATTATTTTTTAATGATAAATCTCACATTTTGGTGTATCCTGATTTTACCTTAGTTGTCCTTTTAATAGTAGAAGGACTGATAGGATATTAATCCTCTATAATCAGGAGTGTTCTGTTGCAGAAAGCAGATCTTTGGCATCAGGAAGGTGGTCGAGTCAGGTGTGATCTATGCAGCCATAGGTGCGGTATCGCCGATGGGGTCTGCGGAATCTGCGGCGTACGTAAGAACGAAGGCGGAGTCCTCTATAGCCTGAACTACGGAGAGCTTGTTGCAGCCGGGGCTGACCCGGTAGAGAAAAAACCTTTGTATCATTTTCAGCCGGGTTCAAAGAGCTTTTCTATTGCCACCGCAGGCTGTAACTTTAAGTGCCTGCATTGTCAGAACTCCAGAATATCTCAGGTGGTGGGCAGCAGAGCCACACGGTTGGGTTCGGTCAATCATGGCCTAGATGAGTCTACCGGCAGTAGTGTCCTTGGTACGTTTACAACGCCAGAGGAGGTCGTTAGCCGGGCCGTTGCCGATGGCTGTAAGAGTATTGCCTATACCTATACAGAGCCGACGATCTTCTATGAGTATGCACGCGACTGCGCAGAGCTTGCTACAGCAGCAGGCCTTAAAAACATCTTTATTACCAATGGCTATATGACCGAAGAATGCCTTGAGCAGATGAAAAATGACTCGGGCAAGGTCTGGATAGACGGCGCAAATGTAGATATTAAATCCTTTAGCGAGGACTTCTATAGTAGGGTCTGCTCTGCCCGGCTAGCACCAGTACTAGAGACAGTAGAAAGAATGGTCGAGGCCGGCGTATGGGTAGAGATTAC
>CAZUFI010000022.1:0-4600 GCA_964618745.1 uncultured Thermodesulfobacteriota bacterium
ATCGTCGGATGTGCGCTCCACTCATCGCCGGAGAGCTTCTTATCAATATCCTTTATTTTATCAAAGACCTCGCGCACTTCCTCTGCGGTAACGGCTATCTCAGGATGCTCCTTCGCGCGCCCCTGAAGCGTCAGTACCTCAAAGTACGGGATAATCCCCCTGCTCTTCGCCCATGTCCACATAGAAGGTATCTCTTCTATATTCTGCCTGAGTATTACCGTCTGGATGCCAAGCTGCCTTTCCTTGTCGGGGTAACCCACGGCCAGAAGCGAGCCCATAGCACGCTGTATCTTCTCGTAAGCGCCTTCTACGCCTGCAAGGGTATCCTGAACACGCGAGTTAAAGCTATTGTGCTTGATAACAACGGATACCTTTTTCTCAAAGAGAAAACCCGCCAGGGCATCTGTTATCAAAAGACCGTTGGTAAATATCGTCTGCTCCAGACCAAGGCCGTCTATATATTCAATTACCTCCTCCAGCCCCTCGTAGATCAAAGGCTCACCGCCTCCGAGGAGGATTATCTTCTTTGCCCCAAGCTCTGCTGCCTGAGCTACTACGTCCTTTATCTCGGCTATCGTCAACTCGTCTTTTTCCGCCTCGCCCGCATCGGCGTAACAGTATACGCATCTCAGATTACACTTACGGCTAAACTCCAATTCTAAAGAGAGCAATCCTCCAGCGGCTACAGTCTTCTCTATCTCGGCATCGGTAAAGTCCAGTCCATGGATTACGTCACAGGTCATACTCATCGTCGCTTACTTCTCCTCCTACGATCATTTAAAAGCATATAGCCGAAGATCTCTTGGACAATCAGTCGGCATCAAAATATTTATATAAAATTAATCAAAGGCCCTTGTCATCTTTCGCTCATCCTTAAAGACAGTCTTCTTCCGGCTACCGCCCTCGAATAAAAGCCTCTCGACCTCTTCCGGCGTTGCTACCATTATATCAGGGGTAAGCCTTGCATCGGCCCTTACAAAAGAACGCGCCTCTCTAAGCGTCTCGGTGCTATCGCCATTTGTACCGATAACGACCCTGACCAGATCAGTCCCTGCCTCGCCGGTATATGCGGTTATATGGCAGTTCACAACCCCGTCCGCCTTGAGCAGCGCATTTTCTATCGCCCCGGGGTAGACGGTCGTCCCCTTTACCTTTAGCTTCTGCGCCTTACGCCCGATTACCGGGCCTATCCTGGGCATAACGCTGCCGCAGCGGCAAGAACCCTCTATCTTAAAACATATATCCCCTGTGCCGTACCTTACAAGCGGCATCCCCTGGACCTTAAAGGTAGTAACTACAAGTTCTCCAGCCTCGCCGTCCGGCACGGAACGCCCGTCGCCGTCCAGTATCTCGGTAAATACAAAATCAGGATGAGAATGAAAACCGTCGTGGCTGGCGCACTCGGTAAAGGCAACCGAGGCCTCTGTTATACCATAAGTAGAAAAACATTCAATATTCCACGCCTCCTCAACCAGCCTTCCAAGGTGATTCGAGGCCATATCAATACCCCTTATAGTCTCACCAATGAGAAGTGCCTTCTTAAGGGAGTCCGGCGACAGCCCCAGCTTCTCGGCCTCTCTGGCAAGCTTTAACATAAATGACGGGACAGCTATAATAATATCGGGCTTTATGCGCATAAGGAGTTCAAGCTGACGCTTGGCATTTGAAGCACCGCTCCTTATAACACCCGCGCCCAAAGACTCAAGCCCTTTGTAATACGCCATTCCCGCTACAAAGAGATTGTCCATCGTAACGGCCACCTGTGCCATGCTCTCGCCGGTAACCCCCATTGCGGAAAACCACCGCCTTTCATTCTCGGCGAGCCTCTGCATATCTGCGGCAGTTAGAGCGATAAAGAGCGGGGCTCCGGTAGTGCCGGTCGTAGCAACGACCTCGGAGATATCTTTTCTATCTACGCAGAGGAGCGACCAGTTGTCTTTTTGGAGCTCTTCGCGCCGGGTAATCGGGAGCGTCCCTATATCCTCAACCCCTTTTACGCCGTAGATATCCCCTAGCCTTTCCCTATAATAAGGCGACCGCTCGGAAACATAAACAAGGGTCTCTATCAAAAGGGCGTCCTGCATAACCCTTAAAGACTCCTCGCCATCTGCGTCCGCTATTGCTGAATAACTTTCTATTAACTTCAAAGACTCTCCTACCTTATACCTCTAAAAGTTTTCCCTTCCCTCTACGCCCCGGTGCGCCAATACCGGATAACGCCCCTGCAACGGTTATAGCAATAAAATTCCCTGCGTGGTCGCAAAGATTGAGGCTTACAGCACGGCTCTGAGAAGAACTCTCCACCAGTGCGTCTTTAAACAAACCAAAGCTCTCTCCAAGCGTAGATACCTGCAAAAGGCTGCCGACCTTGCGTTGTTCAAAGACCTCTTTTATGCAATTTTCACCCGGCTCTGCACTTAAAAAAACCGTAAAGGCCGCACCCTCCGCGACCCCTCCGACGACAACACCTTCCAATATACCCGAACCAACCAGCGTCGCCCCGTAAGAGACGGCCTTAAAAAAAGAGAGCGGCCCGCTTGCGATAGTTATATCGTCACCCTTGAGATTAAAGGCAATAGTCGCACGAGCGGCTAGGGCATTGGGGCTGGTATAAGGAAAGACAAGTGGACTCGCCCCGATAGGGCCGTCCTCTATAACCTCTCCAAAGAAGCCCGCCTTCCAGTCATCTACCACGGTATCGAGACCGAGCACTATGCCAAGGCCTGCGTTCTCATCAGCCGCACTGCTCTCAAAGCCCGATGCCTCAAGCGTCTTTGCGACTGAGGCAAGCAGAAACCTCTCCTCAGGAAAGACAGTCCTGCCTGCTACCTTGCTTAGAGATGACTCGTCAAAGCTCTCAACCTCGACTAGGGTCGAGCCCTTTATATATACCGTTCCTGTTTTTTCCATGGCCTCTATAAAAACCCCATCTTACTGTAATCCAGAAAATACCAGAGCAGAGTTCTGTCCGCCAAAGCCAGCTGATAGAGACAATGCGCTGCCAACGGCAATATCTCTTGCCCTACCCTTTACGTAATCCAGATCGCAGTCAGGGTCGTCGTGTTCAAGGTTTACCGTCGGCGGTACAGAAGACGACTCTATTGCCTTAAGACAAGTCACCGCCTCTATCGCCCCGGCAGCCCCGAAGCTATGACCTATCATCGACTTTATCGAGCTGATCGGCAGCCTCGACGCATACACGCCAAAGGCCCTCTTTATCGCCTTGGTCTCCATCAGGTCGTTATACGGCGTCCCGGTGCCGTGCGCACTTACGTAACCTACTTGCTCCAGCCGAGCCTCTTTTAAGGCCCTGGTAATTGCGCTCGCAAGCCCCCTGCCTTCTCTGTCCGGCCCTGTCATATGGTTTGCATCGGCGGCTGAGGCGTATCCACTGACCACGCCGTAGATACGTGCGCCTCTCGCGTATGCAGCGTCTTTTCTCTCAAGAACCAAAAAGGCCGCACCCTCGCCAAGGGCAAGCCCTGACCTGTCTTTATCAAACGGACGTACCAGATCCCGGGTAAGTGCGCCGAGGCTTGAAAACCCGCTAAAGGCGAACTCGCTCAGAGCGTCGCCGCCGCCAGCTATCATAATATCGGCCCTGCCCGTGGCGATATGCCTGTATGCAATTCCTATGGCATCGGTGCCCGAGGCACAGGCATTTGAGATCGTCAGAACAACGCCGCCGATCCCGTAGGCCTTTGCCAGTCGCTCGGCCCCGGAAGAGAGCCTATAACCACCGGGTAAAGCAGGACTTCCCGCACGCCAGACCTTCTCGCCCTCGGCGATACCGCCAAGTACGGTGCCGAGCACAATGCCGGTTCTTGCGCAATCAGGCTGAATATTCAGGGCTGCGTCCTTGACGGCTCCTGCAAAGGCATGCTCGATAAACGCCTGCCACCTCTTTTCATAAAGGCGGCTCTGCCCCGTCTCGGACAGAGAAAAATCGCCCCTAACCTCTGCCGCGACATGGGTCGCATAGTCTGCCGTATCAAAGATATCAATAGGCGCGACCGCATCTTTTCCCTCACAGGCCGCCTTCCAGAAGGCATCTAGACCGCCGCCGGATTCCAGAGGCGATACAATGCCCATCCCTGTTACGACTACCTCTACCTGCGCTATCCTTTCAGAAAAACCCATCTAATTATGCTCTCTCGAAGACTGCATTTTTCAAGACCTCTTTAATATCAGGCAACCCGCCTCTTTCCTATGCCCGGCGGTAAGGAATAATATACTCTGATCCTGCTCTACAGTAGCAGCTAATTGCCGACCCTCTCTACCTGTGCCTGCACCGAGACCCTCAACTACCCTCGTACCTTCGTTAATTAAAAGGGCCGCTGCGACTACATTCATTAAGGTCCCTGCGCAGAAACTCTCACCTACTAACCCTTTTACCGATAAAAGCCGCATCGCCTCGGGCAGAATATCACCGATCAGAGCGGCCTCAAGACCATCGCTACCGCCGCCGCTTATAACGCCGGTTATATCACTGCCTGAAAGACCGGCCTCATGAAGGGCCTGAGCTGTAACGCCTCGAAGCGCAAGCTCTTGCTCAGGGGCTACCATGGTAACTGCCGAAGCAAGCTCTACTATAGCCTTC
>CAZUFI010000022.1:4700-7216 GCA_964618745.1 uncultured Thermodesulfobacteriota bacterium
GCCCTTCGGCAACTTTACCTCTCTCTATAATAACGGCCCCTGCGCCCTCGCCAAATATAGGAGCATCATCATCCTTATCTGCGCCAAAACCAAACTTTAAATAAGCCTCTATAATACGCTCATTCAGGGCCTCGGAGCTTGCTACAAGACACACATCCACCTTGCCGTCCTTTACCAACTCGGCCCCGTATTCAATCGCCTGCACCCCGACATCAGGGCCGCCGACCAGAGTATGCGAAGGCCCTTTTATACCGAAGGCAAGGCTCAACGCCCCTGTCGGCGCATTTAAAACCGAATCCGAGAAAAGAACAGGGCTTGCGCCAAGAGGGCCTTCGGTAGAGAAACCCTTATGAAAGTCACAGCTATAACCAAGGGCCCCGTGCGTCACCCCACAGACGACCCCGACCCTCTTGCCGTCGTATGTTGTAAAATCAAGGCCGGCTTCTTTAAGGGCCTCAGCCGCAGCTACCAATGCGTACTGCGTTACAACTGCCGCTCGCCTGAAACGGCGGTCATTAAAAAGCACGCCAAAATCAAAGTCTGCTACCTTCGCAGCACGGCAATAGGTCTTAGCCTGAGAATCATCCTGACCCGCACTACCCCTAACGCTCGACTCTCCTTTTATAAAAGAAGCCAGAAACGCATCCTTGCCTATGCCTACGGGGCTTACCACCCCGGTCCCTGTAATAACAAGGTTCATGCGCTACCGCCCCCTTCAAGGACCAGACACGCATTCGCCCCTCCAAAACCAAAAGAATTAGAGATAGCTCTCTTAAGCAAAGCCGAAGAATCTGGCTCTGTAGCAATATTTACCTTACACTCCGGGTCTACCTCACCGCAGTTAATATTGGGAGGGATAAAGCCCTCCTTTATCGCCATTAACGCCGATATGGCCTCGACCGCGCCCGAGGCCCCAAGCAGGTGCCCTATCATAGACTTTATCGAACTTACCGGCACGCCACCCAGACCGTCACTTTGGCCATCGTACTTTCCAAAGACCTCGGCTATGGCACGGGCCTCCATAAGATCGTTATAAGGCGTTGCCGTGCCGTGCGCATTTATATAATCCACATCACCCGGCGATATCCCCGCGCTCAGAAGAGCAGTCCTTATCGCCGCCGCCGCACCCCTTGCCTCGGGGTCGGGCCTTGTGCTATGAAAGGCATCCGACGATGTGCCGTAGCCCGTTATCTCGCCCAAGACCGCAGCTCCTCGCCTGCGCGCGTGTTCTATATCTTCCAATATCAAAAGCCCTACGCCCTCACCAAGGACCAGGCCGTCTCTTTTCTTATCAAAGGGTCTGCACCTCGCAGGCGTTACAGCCTGAAGCGAGTTAAAGCCGGCAAAGGTAAACTCGCACATGGTGTCGTAACCACCACTGACCGCTATATCAAAGCCTCCGTAACGTATCTTCTCAAAAGCACTGCCAATGGCATTAGTCCCGGAGGCGCAGGCATCGCTAAAGGTACGCACCTGCCCCTTTAGCCCGTATTCTTCCATAAGGTTCGCACCCTGGCTGTGCGCGAGGTAATCCGTCAAGAGCGAGCCCTTTGCCTTGTCAAAGCCCTTTTCTATCCCCATACCATGGTACCTCTGCCCCGATAACATCCCGCCAAGGGTCGTACCGAGTGCCATATATAAAGGATCATTAATTTCATCAAGCCCTGCCATTGCCAGGGCCTCATCAAAGGCGGCAAGCAGCATAAAACTCGACCTATCAAGGCGGCTGCGCCTTAGCCGCTTAAGGGGGCGATCAAAGGAAAAACCCTTTACCTCGCCGCCGAGCGTACCACGGTAAGCAGAGGCATCAAAGGCCGTTATAGGGCCGATGCTATCACGCCCCTCCTTCATCGCAACGAGGTTCTCGCCGTATCCCATGCCGTGCGCGGTTATGATCCCAACGCCTGTTACAACGACCCTCTTAAGTCTCTGAGTTGAAGCCATATCAGCCCTTTACCTTTGTTGCCTGCTTCTCTTGACCACGGACGACGTAACCTGCCCCGGGCGCAGCGACAACTTTTAAATCGTCCTTTTTATTAGCTCTGGATAGAGGCAAGGCAAGACCTCTTATCCGCTGCCACGGCCTATAGAGCCACGCAAAGGCCAGCAGCAAGACCACGACAATAACGCAGACCGCAGCGTAACCTGCCAGATAGATAAAAACACCCAGCACGGCAAAAAACCCGGCCAGAGCAAGTACCGTCAAAAACAAAGAACGTATGTAGTAACTATCCTTTAGCATCCACAAACCTTAATAATTTAATCGAGATCGGTCATCCTATTATTCGACCTCTCACCCCAGAAACTCTCAGGGGCAGCGTCGTAGGATTTTTCCCAGTACTTCATTGACTTCTTCTTGTTCAGACCCATATTAGCGTAAAGGTCGCCTATCTTCATAAAGACCTTACTCCTGTCTTCCTCGTCCACATCCTCTAAAAGCAAGACCTTCTCATAGCTCTTACGTGACTGCTCTATCTGAAGAAAATCAATGCCATCATTATCATCGATATTATTTC
>CAZUFI010000022.1:7316-13648 GCA_964618745.1 uncultured Thermodesulfobacteriota bacterium
TTTTTCAAAGAGCTCCCACAACTCACGTAATTCTTCTTCAGAAAAAGACTTTGTTATTCCTTTATCCGAGGCGGCCTCAGCCAAGGTCGGCCCTACCGTGATTAAAGCCAAAACAAAAACAATAGCAACCAAGAAAACCCTCATCTTCCTCTCTCCTGCTTTTAAAGTTACTAAGCTATAAACTCAAAACATCCTTGATAGACGAGAACTCCAGATGCCTTAAAAGCCCCTCGAACTTGGGGCGCGTCGAGCCGGTATTAAAATAATGCATAAAGCGTCTGGCAAGCGGCAGCTCTATTCTCGGCTGCGCCTCGTCGAACTCCCACGGGTGCAGATAGACCATAGCCGGATGACCGGCCCTGTTAAGCCTCTTTATGCCGTCCAGGACAAACCAGTACGGGGCGATACGCAGCGGAAGCCCTCCGGTATAGGGCAGGTTCTCCCAGAGGCACTTAAATGTAGTAAGCGGAAACTCACGGATAGGGCCGTAAGGGGTAGCAATTGTATGCGGAAACCTCTTAAAGCCCCTCTCTCCCATGCCTGTTAGAGGCACGGTACTGGAGTCGTAAGAAAGCCCCTGCTTCTTCATAAGATCAAAGGCCCAGCCGGTCGAGTTTCTTATAGACCACTCAGGGGCGCGAAAACCGTAGACCTTCTCACCCGTAATATCCTCTACTACATCTATAGATTTTTTCAGATCCTCGTCGAATTCCTGCTCCGTCATCTCGTAGACACGCCTGTGATAATAACCGTGCACAGCCATCTCGTGGCCCTCTTTAGATATCTTCTTTATAAGCGCCGGGTTCTGCGCAGCTATATAACCGAGGACAAAAAAGGTCGCCTTACTGGTGCTGCGCGCGAGCGTATCAAGGATGATATCGGTATTCCTAACGACCCGGCTCTCGTAATCACCCCACCTGGCAGGGTCGGTGTGCTCGCCCTCTCCGCATACGTGATACCAGTCCTCAAGATCTATTGTCAGCGCGTTTTTCATAGTAAACTTTGCACCCTACCTAAAGAGCAGCCGTCTAATCTCCTTGTCATATAAAAATGGGAATAAAGAAGAAATCCTTCCTATAACAGGCATAGGGTCTTTAAGCGACAGGATATCGTCGCCGTCAGAGGGCCGGAGAAAATCCAATAAGGTCTTCATATTCTTTTTAGCCGATAAGAGGTGCATCAGATCCCCGGGGATGAGCCACCGGCACCTAACACCTACCCTGTAATCGGTAACCGCCTCAACGTCGCCATCGGTGGCGAGCTTATATAAGAGATACGGAAAATCAATACCCGATAAGATCGCTAGTTTTAAAGAACCCCATAGGCGAGGGTTTATTTCAAGTAACTTCGGGCTTCCGTCTCTCGGGTCTATCTTGAACTCGACCATGGCAGGGCCTACCCACCTAAGCTCCTTTAATATCCCTATAGCCATCTCACGCAGCTCTTCGTACCTGACGCTCTCTCTCAAGGTGCTCGGCCCGCCGGAGACGGGATACTCCCTTAGACGCTTATAGACAAAAGTCGCCCTTGGCTCATGATCATAGTTAAATAACGCACCAACGCCGAAGCCGCCGCTGCCGTCTGTCGCAGGCGGGATATACTCCTGAATGATCGGATAGGGATAACTTTTATGCACCCGCGCAAAGCTCTCCTCAAGGTCTTCTATCTTGTTGACGTACTCGATCCCCCTTGAGCCGGAGCTCTCTCTGGGCTTTATAACAAGAGGAAAAGAAATATCTTTGGTCAGTTCCCGGATATCAGAAGACTCATCCGTATAGACCGTCTTTGGTGTTGGGTAACCCCGCTCCTGCAAAAAGCGCATGAGCCAACCCTTATCGTGGACATTCTCTGTCAGGGCTACGTCCGGGAACGGAAAGCCGACAAAGGGGCTTAGTTTATCAATATTCTTGGCGAGCAAGAGCTGAGTAGAAAGCTCTGTCGGGAGCACGAGGTCGTAGCCACCCGGCCTCTTAAGCTCGGTTAAGAGCCACTGCATAAAGCCATCGGGCGAGGCCACGGGCGACGGATAGACGAGCCTCTTTGTAGCGTACCGGGAAAACAGGGCCGTAGCGAATCGGGTCTTCTCGGCTGCCGTCACATCAAAGCCACGCTCGCCAAGGCTTCTGACCGCGGCCAGCGACTTATTCCACATCCCGTCAAGGACCAATACCCTAGGTCTCTTTTGCGACACTCTCAACCTTCCTCTTCTGCCTACCCTTTAATATAGGTGCATTATTGATAAAGACCTTCAGGAAACTCTTTATAGCCTTGCCGCCTCTGGTATAGTAGCTTGTATATGCCCAGAGCAGCAGCATCTGCATCGTAAAATAAGAGACCTTGCTATGCTTAAAAACAAGGTGCATCCCGTCGAACTTATCCCATTTTTTATGTCGCAAACTTGGCACAAGCTTATTGTAAAGCTCGGTGCCGGGGTAAGGCGTCAGGATCGAGAACTGCGCGACTTCGGTATCTAGTTTTTTGGCAAGCTTTATCGTCTGTAGTATTGTTCTCAGGTCATCGCTCAGGCCGCCGAGAATATAGCTGCCAAAGACCTGCATATTATTTCTTCTAAGGAGCTGAATTGCCTGATAAGCGGTATCTTCCTGTATGCTCTTATTGAATTCCTTCAGGGTATCTGGGCTGGCACTCTCGACCCCGATATAGACGGTCTTTGCCCCGGCCTTTGACATCTCACGGACCATATCTTCGTTCTTTAGCAGGATATTCGGGCTCGACAAACACCACCACCATAGATCCATCCCCCGCTCCGTAATCATGCGGGAGAGATCAATGACCCGCTGCGAGTCTATCGTAAAGTTATCATCGCAAAAACCAATCGCGCGGTAGCCGTACTTATAATAAAGCTCTTCTACCTCCAGCATTACCGACTCGGCACTCCGTGCCCTCCACATACGCCCGGAGAGCTGCGGAGTAAGGCAGAAGGTACACTCATAAGGACAGCCTCTGCTCGTCGATACTATGGTAATAGGCCTGACCCCGCCGTACTTAACCGCAGCCTTTTTATAGGCCTCGATATCGACGAGATGTCTGGCAGGGAGCGGCAGGCTATCCAGGTCGGTTATAAGAGGGCGAGACTCTGTCTTGATTACCTCGCCGTCCTGCAAATAAATTATCCCCTTGACCTTCGAGATATCCTTGCCGTCCCTTATAGCATCCAGTAGCTCTGGAAAGGTCTCGTCGCCCTCCCCCTTGATAATATAATCGGCATGCCCTGCCATGAGGATCTCTTCGGCTATAAAACCCGGATGCGCCCCTCCCATAATAATCTTTGCACCGGCAAGCTTGGCATTCTTAGCAATCTCGACGGCACCGGGGAAGCGCCTTGTATCCGAGGTTATACCGACAACATCATAACCGCTAAAATCAAAGGTCGTCGGCGTCAGCTTTGAGACGGCAAAGTCTTGTACCGTAATATCATAGCCCGCACGCTCGGCAGTAGCCCCGATATAAAGAAGACCGAGGGGCGGAAAGATCAGCCCGAAAGACAAGAACATGCTTGACGTCTTCGGATTAGCAAGGAGTACCTTCAACCTACCCTCCTATTTATTCAGGAGTTGCCTGAATTCAAGACCGGGATCCTAACACAGTCCTTGTTACCAGAGCTTCGTACCCTCTTGGCCGACCTCTTAACGCTCTGCCTGAAACCGAAGTTCATGGGGTAGAAGAAGTTCTTCTTGGAGTTATTCCCCCATAGCCTCTTAAAGATCGATTTATACGTGTACGCACTCTCCAGAGCCATGTAATAACCGTCAAGGAGTTTTTCCGGGGTCATCTTCTTTGGTTGAAAAACAACATTACTGGTCGTGTAGTTAGACCAGTTATAATCGAATATGCGACCTTCTTTATGAAGCTTGTGATAAAGCATTGTGCCGGGGTAAGGGGTCAGGATAGAGAAGTAGCAGACATCTATCTTGGCCTTGTTTACGAACTCAAGGGTTCTCTCAAAGACCCCCTCGTCGTCATCGTCCAGACCAAAGACAAAAGAACCGTCTACCCCTATGCCATGGTCGTGGAGTTTTTTGATGACATCGATATAGGTATCGGGATGATTAAAGCTCTTACCGACATTATTTAAGTTACTGGTAGAGAGCGTCTCAAAACCTACTAGCAGCCCCATGCAGCCGCTCTTGGCCATCTGTTTTACCAGCGGCGTATCGTGGACGATATTAACAGAGGTCTGCCCGAGCCACTTGAGGTTATACGGGGTTATACGTTCGAGAAACTGCCTTGAATAGGTCTTATTGCTTATAATGTTATCGTCTACGAAGAAGACGGCGTTCTTAAGGATAAACCTGCCTTTGAAGGGGACGAGGTTTTTGACCTCTGCCTCAACCTCGTCCAAAGGGCGAGAGCGGAACTGACCGCCAAAAGAATTAGTCACAGAGCAGAACTCGCAGTCATGCGGACATCCCCGCGTCGTCTCGACAAAATGCACCGGCAGGTATCCCTTTCCTTTATATAGGTTCCAGTCCGGGGCCTTCATATTGCATAGATCAGGAAAGCCGTCGTGCTTATAGGTCTGCTTTAGGTTGCCTTGCTTAAAATCCTCCAGTACCGTCGGCCATAGCCCCTCGGCCTCGCCGATGACGACACTGTCGCAATGGCGCAGAGCCTCGTCCGACATCTTGGATGGATGCATCCCCCCCATAACTACCTTAATGCCGCGAGCCCTGAAGCTATCGGCGATCTCATAGCCCCTGTTGATGGCCGGCGTCATCGAGGTTATACCAACCAAATCAGCACTCTGCGCCAGATCCAGCGGCTCAACCTTCTCGTCTATTATCTTTATATCCCACTCATCGGTCGAGGTTAAGGCCGCGACCTTAAGTAGCCCCAGTGTAGGTAGACGAAAATAAAAATCCTTGCCCATCATGCTATTAGGCGCAAGCGGTGATATCAGTAGGAGTCTCTTTTTATTCATTAGCCCTCATCTTGCTCATGATCCTATTCTCCATAGGAAATTTTTAACTTACCTCTTAACGGCACATATCTTCGCTTCCGGCGTAATCAGCCATAAAACTCTTAAAGATATCTTTCAGTACTACATCCGTACTCTGCCTTATCGCCGACTTCTGCGCAAAAGCACCGCCAAGCATAACCCTGCCATAGCCGGACGGCCCATCCACTTGATACTCCTTGTTGAAAGTCTTATTTCCTTTTGAGTTATTCACATCAATATCAATAGACGCATGCGCTGCCTGCCCTTTCATATAGTAATCTATATCAGCTATATCTATCAGCACATCCCCTTTATTAACACCGGAGGGGCTATCTACCTTATAGAATCCGTCAAAACCTTTACTAAGGTATGAGTCGGCATAGTCATAGACGATCTTCCCAATCGGCACATCCCACCTGTTGGCGATACCTGAGCCGAAAGATCTGGAGGAATATACCTTGTTCTTCAAATCCCCATCCATGTGGAGCGCAGCCTTGCACGGCAGGGTCTCACTGTAACTCTCCGCAGCCGGAGTCTTGAAATCAACAGGATGAGCACAACCTGCTACAATCGCAATAACAGCCATAACAAAAACAATCCTTATTCTTTTCATAGCCTTTCCTTCTCCTGCGCCCACTCGGGCATTTAACGGCCTCTCCCCTCAAACCTTCCCGACGTTAACTCGTCTTAGACGGTCTGCGTCTTTAGTCCTTACCTAAGCACTATTAAAACAAAAGCCTCTACCTGCCGTCCTCTAAATCAAGCGTCGGCCAGACATACTTATCTTTCTGCACACTCCAGTAATCATCTATTATCGCCGGCATCCTCGGGCCGTATTTATCCTGCCACTTCTCTCTTACTTTCTCTTTCAACTCATACCTTTTATACTTCTCCTCATACTCAAGTACCTTGTCCCAATACTTTTCACCACGCTTAACCGGCAAGAAGGCTATCCTCGGCTTCCAGACACCAAAGACGCTCCTCATAAGCACATAGTATGTCTTCCCGGCCTCAAGCTCAGCTTCTAGCATGACTTTATTTTCCATTGATGCAATAAAGAGATGGCTCCCTGGTTCAGCAAGGTAATCAAACTGAGTTTTTGGGTGGGCAAATCCAATAACTTTTTCAGAATCAAAGATATAACCCATGGCCTTTGGACTTATAAAGCGTACCAATGCCTTATCATCTAACGGAGCCTGCATGGTTTGTATTTTCATACCTGAAGGCACACAAGAGGAAAGTACTGCCGCAGATAAAAATAATAATATCAGCATGCGGGCCTTTAAAAATCTCTCAGAGACCCTCCTGATCAATAAAGCTGCTTTATTAACTCCCTTCATAGCCTTTCCTTCTCCTCTGCCCCCACTCGGGC
>CAZUFI010000022.1:13748-15615 GCA_964618745.1 uncultured Thermodesulfobacteriota bacterium
ACAATCGAACCGATCTGTCTGACCAGTGTATTCAGGCGGTTCTTATCCCCTATGCACCTCTGGCAATGCGGGTGAATGATCTTGAGCTTATCAAAGCCGGCAACGGCCCCCTGCATCTTTGGGCCTGCCAAAGCATCCAACAGCGTCATATCCTTAAGATTACCAACGCTCGTCCTGCCCTCGTAATCCACGCAGCAAAAGACAATATCGCCGTTCCAAAGCACCCCGAAGTGCTCCCTTATCCCCGGACAATAACCAACCCGCGCCCTGATGCCGTCATCTATAGAGTGCTCAGACCAGTCGCCCATCACCCGGGTCGTAAAGAACAACTCCGGGGTTAACTCGATCGTGTTTTGCTTAAAGCTCCTTACGCGGCGCAGGCTTCGCCGCAGCCCCGGAAGTCTATCCTCAAACTCGGTACCCTTAAAGACAAAATCCACCCAGATTGAAAGAAACTTCCTCAAGCTTCCAGAGGTATCGGCGATACTGACATCCGCCATTACCGGCAGTATCAACCTCCTCAGCGGCGAAGAAAGAAAGCTCAACTCCAGCGTGATGCCGCCCTCTCGCATGACCTTTCTGGCTACCCCTCTTACCTGGTCGCTATATTGCGCAAAATCAACACCCTTTGCCCCTCTTATCTCAAAGCTCTTCGCATCCGGCGTCTGAAGAGAAAGTATTATCTTCGTAAGCCCGGCCTCTCTCAGGTCGTTAAGAACCTCTTCGGTAAGCAAGACCCCGTTGGTAGTTAATATCGTCTCAAGCCCTTTGCCGCTTGCATAAGCAACAGCGTCCAGCAGCCTCGGATACAAAAGCGGCTCGCCCATCAGGTGGAAGAGCACTGACTGTGCAATACCCTTCTCCTCGACCTCATCGAGGATACGCTGCAAAAGCTCATAATCCATAAAGCCGCGCATGCGTTTCATCCTTGAGTCCGGGCAGAACTCGCATGAGAAATTACAATGGCTTGTTACCTCTAGATGAATTCTCTGGACAGGAAGTTCAATGCGCCCTATCTTACTTGGTGCTTGCATACCTTGTTTTCTTAACCTTATTGATCACAAACGGCATCGTACCGAATATTATTATAAGCGAGAGAGATATTATAAAGTTCTGACTGCCCGGCTCCCATATAGAGCTTCCAAAATACGTATAAACAAAACTTATCGGCAAGAGCAGTATCAGGCTTGCCAGATAAAAATCAATAAAACGGATCGCTGAAAAACCCGCCGAGTAGCTAACTATATCCCAAGGGATATTGACCGCTCTGAAAAAAAGAATAGTCCTGAAACCGTTATTTTCCATACTATCGTCGAGCTTCAAAAGCCTCTCGCTCTTTTTTATAAACCGCAAAGCACGTTCCCTGCCAAACTTCCTTGCTAGCAGGAAGGCGATTACCGTAGAGCCTGCCCCGCCAAGCGCGACATAAAGGGTTCCATAAAAAGGGCCGAAGAGAGTCCCGGCGACAACGGTAAGACCCATAGCCGGAATAAAAAAGAGCAGCGGCTTAAAGGCAACTACAAGTATAAATACAAGTGGTGCGATAACCCCGAAACCAGCGACAAAGTCCTTGACGGCCTCAACTTTAAAGTCGCGGAAATAAAAATATAGCACAACGACGATACCGCTTATAAAGGCCGCGCCTATTATCTTCTTTACAATCATATTTTTGTTCTCAAAAGTCTTCATCTTCTTCTTCCATAAGCCCGGTTATCAGTACGTCGCCGGGCAGGGCAAGGGCAAAACTCTCGGCCCCGACTGCGACATTAAGCTCTACCTCTTTAAACTCCGTAGTCGTAACCGCTTTATTCCTGCTCCTGAGCGTCATCCGCTCGGGAGATCCGTCTTTTTCCCTGTACCAGATAGC
>CAZUFI010000023.1:0-15585 GCA_964618745.1 uncultured Thermodesulfobacteriota bacterium
ATGCTCTCGCGTTTGTCGTGGAGTTTTTTACCCTTGGCAAGTCCTATCTGCACCTTGGCCTTGCCCCGGCTAAAGTACATCTTTGTAGGGACCAACGTATATCCTTCTTCTTTTATCTTGCCGATAAATTTTAGGAGTTCTTTCTTGTGGACGAGCAGCTTGCGGGTTCTGAGCGGATCGGGCTTGCTGGCCTGGTCAACTTGTGCGTACGGGCTTATATGAGCACCGATCAGGTATAGCTCGCCCTTTAGGATTCGCGCGTAGCTTTCTTTTATATTGGCCTTCCCGGCCCTGAGGGATTTGACCTCTGAGCCCTTTAAGACGATACCAGCTTCGTATTTCTCTACGATGAAGTAGTCGTGAAAGGCCTTTTTATTCTGGCAGATAGCTTTACCTGACAAGGCTAACTTCCCCCTGCCTTTGGCGGGCCTGCGCTGATGACAACGGTCTTTGTATCTTGCCCTATTATCCTGACTATCTTAGGCGTTGGTGTGCCTTTATCTGAGGTTTTTTTATTATATATATATAACCCCAGATAGGTCGCCAGAAGCAGGACAAAGCCTATTATCGCCGAGACCAGATCGGCATTAAGGTCAACTGGTATGATATCGGTGTAGACCTGGCCGATTACAACGCCTGCGATAAAGGCTACAAGAGGGAGCAGGTAGACCATCGCCCCGGCGCGTAGTATCGCCACGGTATCGGCGGTAAAGGTGACCTTATCGCCGACCATAGCGCCGATGGTGTTTTCGGCCTCGACCAGTACCTCGGTCTCGTTGAGGCTGGCGCAGGCGTCCTTTGTGCTGCATTTGTTGCAGGCTCCGCTCTTTTTGGCCTTTATATGGGCATATATGCCGCTGAGTTTTATTATTACGCCTTCTTCTTCCATAGTATTTATATTGTATCAGAGATAACTACCTCTTATCAAGATGCACATTTTAATACGTGCAATAAGGGTGTCGCTTTGGTGATCTGCTAAAGGTTACGGCGGGTGGGTAAAGGAGTTGGATACCTCGTGATGACGTGATAGAATATTAAAATATCTTAAAAACAGTGCTAGATGGGGACGATTTTTAAATGACCAATAAAGACAGTACGCCTAAGGCGACCACGCCGAAGACGCTCGCGCCGAAGACGATTCGTCGTAAAAGCAATAAAAGCAAGAAGACCGCGCGTGTGATCTCTTACGAGATACTCTCAAGGGTCGAGGCAGGCGATGCCTTTGCCGATATCCTGCTGGAGCGTGAGTTAAAGGCGCTGGATGCGCGCGACAGTGCTCTAGCGACCGAGCTAGTCTACGGAGTGCTCAGGTGGCGTATAAAGATAGACTGGATAATCGATTATTTCTCTAAGATAAAGGTAAAGAAACTGGAGCATAGCGTGTTGACGGCTATGCGGCTTGGCGTCTACCAGTTGTTGTTCCTCTCGAAGATCCCTTCGCAGGCCGCTATAAATGAATCTGTCGAGCTTGTAAAGTCCGGGCCCAGCGGCGGGTCAAAGGGTGGGCAGGCCGTAAAGAAGGCGGGTTTTGTAAATGCCGTGCTTCGTTCGGTCGATTCGGCGAGAAATGCGATAACCTTTCCGCATCTAAAGAGTCAGCCGGTAAAGTATATATCCGTTGTTTTTTCGCATCCAGAGTGGCTTGTTGCTCGCTGGATCAAAAGATACGGTATAAAAGAGGCGTTAGAGATATGTCAGGCCGGGCAGCGTGTGCCGCCTGCGACCTTGCGGGTAAATACGCTTATGCAAGACAGGGCGACGCTCCTGCGCGATTTCGGGCGCGACGGAATTGGAGCGGGACCGACCCTTTACTCGCCGGTCGGTATCGAGCTTGATAAAGGTCAGCGCGGTGCGATAGATTATACTGATAAGCGTTTTTATATCCAAGACGAGGCCTCGCAGTTGGTTGTTCAGTTGCTGGGCGTAGCCCCCGGTGACGTTGTCCTTGATGCCTGCGCGGCACCGGGCGGTAAGACTACCTATATGGCAGAGCTTATGCAGAATCAAGGTGCTATCTACGGTGTGGATAAGAGTGCCGGTAGGCTTAAGATTGTAGAGAGACTTGCAGAGAGGCTTGGCGCGAGCATCATAAAGACCATAAATGCAGATGCATCGACTATGGCCCTGCAACCGGCCCTGGCCGGGTTGCCCGAAGGCATTGGCCAGAGCTTGCCGGTTGACGGCTTTGATAAGATTCTGGTCGATGCGCCTTGCTCAGGGCTTGGGGTGCTCAGGCGCACCCCGGAGATAAAGTACAGACGAACTCAGGCGGATCTTAAGCGGTCAAGCTCCAAGCAGCGAGATATCCTTGACAATACCTCTAAGTTTATGAAGGCCGGTGGAGTGCTGGTCTATTCGGTCTGTAGCTTTGAGCCGGAAGAGACGACCGATATTGTTGAGGGTTTTTTAAAGAGCCACCCTGAGTTTAGTCTGGATAATGATTTTTCATACATGCCGGAGTCATTTAAAGGGTTTCTGGACCCTCCGGGATATTTCAGGAGCTTTCCGCACCGCCATGGGTTGGCGCAAGCCCGTCAGGGCCTTCATGCCCCCCAAGGAAGAGTTCAAAACTCGCGCTTAGAGGGGCAAGAAGACCAGCTCGGAGATGCCAGGGCCGGAGACGTTAAGCCCGGAGACGCTAAGGAAGGTCATTACAGTGCGGAGCGGGGTGGGCTGGATGGTTTTTTTGCGGCACGCCTTAAGAAGGGATGACTTCAATTGGTTTTTCTGTTACAATACCTAAATTATCCGCAGCAGTTGCCCGTAGTAGTTGAATGCATGGCTGCGAAAAGGGGTGAAGCTGAATCAACGCAGATAGTTAGAGGCGGCGCTAAAGGCCAGGTAAGGCCGACTTTTACAGTTGCCCCTATCAAAACAAAAGATTTGGGAGGAATGCCACAATGAATATGGAAATAAAGGTTCTCGATACCGAAGAGGCACGCAAGGTGATGATTGTCGAGGTAGAGAACGTAAAAAATATTGGATACCAAAAGCTTTCGACTTATCAGGGTGCATCCAAACTGCTCTCCTACGAGGTCTCTACAACAGGACATGCTAGTCCAAGTGAAGGCGGCTGCGGACATTCTCAGGATGGCGGCGCGGCAGAAGGCGGTGATAAGGTTTTAGAAGAGGGCGAAGGTGCAGAAGGCCATAGCCACGATCACAGTCATGATCACGATCATAGCAAAGAGGCCGAGGGCGGCAATGGTCACAGCCATGGCGATGAATTTGGAAATGACGACGCCCCGGGTGAGTATGACGTTGAGGTAGAGAGCGCATGGCAGACAGAAGAAGGAGGTAATCTCCTGGTCCATATTGCCCTTTTTGAGAGAGGATGGAGCGTGGCTATACCGATGACCTATGGTTTTATTATGAAGCCTGACGGTGAGCTACTGGAAGAGGTAGAGCCGGAAGGGGGCGCGGAGGTATTGCCGTCTTAGTTTTTTGTCTTATTTGGTCTTAGAATAAATATGAATTAGAGAGGGATGGCCTCCATACCGTTAAAAAGGTATGGAGGCCATCTCTTTTTTTATACGGTCTTATAAGGATGTTAAGGCTCTTCTAGGAAAAAGAAAAGACCTGTCCTAAGAACATCCCGGGGGGGACTAGGACAGGTCGGGTGATAAGCCCAGTTGATCAATATTGGTTAGACAAATATATCCAGAAGACTTCTCTCCACCTCATCGGCGGTCTCAAGTGCTGCTACATTTGCCTTTAGTGAGTTTTCTGCCTCTATCAGGTTGACCATCTCTTCTGCTAGATCTACGTTAGATCTTTCTACCTGGTCCCCTTCAGGGATCTGGCGTACATTTCCGCGTTCGCTTACACGCCCGACGCTGGTCTCTACTCCGCCACCGACGCTTTCTTGCTGAGATACACGACTTTTTTTGAATTCATCTGTATCCTGATTCGCAATGTTGTGTGCGCTTACCTCTATCTTTCTCTGTGCGGCGGCTATGCCTGAAGCAGCGGAATCCATTGGTCCAATCATCTCACTATCCTCCTCAACCTGCCTGCCTTCAGGCATGTTGCCGAATCCATCCATGGAGTTTACTTGCTATCCTTAATATACCATAATTTACAGTTCTGTGTAGAGGTGTCTTTCCACTATATGTGGGTAGTCCTCCCCTCATACTTTATATTATCGGTATAGTAAGGCAAAGACTTTAGCTAAAAATGGCATATAAGCTGCCCAAATGGGCAGCTTATATATGACTTGCGGAAGAAAGGCTGTTTTTGTAAGTGGTTGTTTTTAAAGGATTTACGTCTGCATTTTTTAGGTGTCGATTTGCATCGCTGTCTAAGTGGGTAATTTTGAAGGGTTTTAAAGTCTGGTTTTTATCTGTTTTGTTGGGTTTTTATGGGGAATATCTATTTTAAGATTTTGGAAAAGGGTAGTAGCCCTTCTCTTACGGGTCTTGGCTTGTCCTGTGTCATATCGATTATCGTAGAGGGTAGTTTGCCGGGAAGGCTGCCACCATTTATTATAAGGTCGAGTCGGTCACCGAGGTAGTTTTTTACCATCTCGGCGGTGGTGGCCGGCATCATATTTGAGGGGTTTGCGCTGGTCGTTGTAAGTGGAGCACCTATGGCCTGTACCAGTTTTAGTGCTACCAGAGAGCCAGGTATGCGTACAGCTACAGTATCAGAGCCGGCTGTAAGCCTGCTGGAGAGGTTTTTGTTCGCCTTTATTATGATGGTAAGCGGGCCGGGCCAGTTCAGCTCCATGACCCTTCTGGTCTTAGGCCCAAGCTCGGAGGCAAGGCTCTCGACCATCTCTATTGTGCTTGATATTAGAGGTATTGGTTTGTCTGCCGAGCGTCCTTTTACCTCAAATAGTTTCTCGACCGCGCTCTCGTTGTACGGATCTACACCGAGGCCGTAGAAGCTCTCGGCCGGATAGGCTATTATGCCTCCGGCCAGATACACCTCTACAGCCTCGGAGATATAGTCCTCGGAGCTTGTATCTATTATTCTAAGCCTTTTGGTAGAAGCTGACATTGTTAATGGCCTATGCTTTATACGCTGATGATGGTCGTTGGCCTATCTTATCCTGTATTATTGTCTGGCATCGTCCAGCTTTTTTGCCTTTTCTGCAACCTTAGCGGCCTGAGCCTGACGGTCTAGTACCAGCTTATTGGCAAGTCTTTTATCCGATAGTGCCAGTATTTCTGAGGCGAAGAGGCCTGCGTTCTTGGCTCCGGCCTTACCTATGGCCATCGTTGCTACAGGTACGCCGCCTGGCATCTGTACGGTGGCGAGTAGAGCGTCCAGCCCACGCATAGGGGTTGCGTCTATTGGGATGCCTATTACAGGCAGCGTCGTCTGAGAGGCGATGAAGCCGGCCAGATGGGCTGCCGCGCCGGCCCCTGCTATTATTATCTTTATGCCGCGCCCTGCCGCACCACCTGCTATCTTAAGGGTACGTTCCGGCGTTCTGTGCGCCGATGATACCGTCATTTCATATGGTATGCCAAAGCCGTCGAAGACCTTTGAGGTCTCTTCCATAATGGGCAGATCAGAGTCACTTCCCATGAGTATCAGTACTTTAGGACTGGGTGATGCCTTCTTTGCTTTTGTTGTTTTAGCCATTGTTTGTCAAATCTCCGTCTTTCAGTTTTTTATTGCTTTTGCGCCTATGTCTCTTCTGTAATACGCGCCGTCCCAACTGATCTGCTCCACAGCGGTGTAGGCGGTCTTGATGGCCTCTTCTATATCAGAGCCAAGCCCTGTTACGCCCAAGATCCTGCCTCCGTTGGTCGTTACCAGATCGCCCTCCAGTGCAGTACCTGCGTGGAAGACCACGGCATCGGTTATATCGGCTGCGTCCGAGAGCCCTTCGATAACATCCCCTTTACGGTAGCTACCCGGGTAGCCCTCTGCCGTCATCACTACGCAGAGGGCGGTTTTATCCGACCAGCTGAGGGTGATCTCTGAGAGTCTCCCCTCGGTGGCGGCAAGCAGAAGCTCTGCCAGGTCATTCTCCATGCGCATAAGTATCGGTTGGGTCTCCGGGTCTCCGAGGCGGCAGTTATACTCCAAGACCTTTATCCCGCCAGTGGTTATCATAAGCCCTGCGTAGAGGATGCCTTTGTACGGCGTACCGTCCTTTGCCATAGCCTCGACTATAGGGCTTATAACGGTCTGCATGACTAGCTCTTCCATCTCCGGGGTAACGATTGGGGCTGGTGAGTACGCTCCCATACCGCCGGTGTTAGGGCCGGTGTCGCCCTCGTATATCGCCTTATGATCCTGCGAGGTCGCAAGCGGCAGTATTGTCTTGCCATCGGTTATGGCTATAAACGAGGCCTCTTCGCCATCAAGAAACTCTTCGATAACAACGGTATCACCGGCATCGCCAAAGGCACGCTCGACCATAATGAGATCTATCGCGGCTATTGCCTCCTGCTCGCTCTGGCAGACTATAGCCCCTTTGCCAGCGGCCAGACCATCGGCCTTTATTACAGACCGGGGGCCGAGCTTTTTAAGGTACTTTTTAGCGGCCTCTGCGTCGGTGAATTTTTCATAGGCGGCCGTTGGCACACCGGTACGCTCCATAAGCTCTTTACTAAAGAGTTTACTGCCCTCAAGCCTTGCTGCAAGTTTGGACGGGCCAAAGATCTTAAGGTTGTTTTCCTCAAAGAGGTCTACTATTCCGAGTGTCAGCGGAACCTCCGGGCCGACTACTGTCAGACCGATATCGTTATCCAGAGCAAAGTACATTAGTGATTCTGTATCGTCTGCGGCGATATTTATATTTTGACCGATATTTGCCGTACCGGCATTGCCGGGGGCTATGAAAATTTCATCAACAGCAGGGCTCTGGCAAAGCTTCCACGCAAGTGCGTGTTCTCTGCCGCCGCTGCCGATTACTAGTATCTTTATCTGCTCCATAATTCAGTGGTTTGCTCCTTTTTTATTCTGCTCGGCTCTTTGCCTGTAGCGGTTTTTTTGCAAATCAGAGCTTAATGCCTGAAGTGACGTATGCCTGTAAAGACCATTGCAATGCCAGCATCATCTGCTGCTTTGATGACCTCTTCGTCTCGTATCGAGCCGCCCGGTTGAATGATGGCGGTGATGCCGTTCTCTGCTGCCATCTCTATGTTATCGCTAAACGGGAAGAAGGCATCTGAGGCCATAACAGTGCCTGCTACCTCAAGGCCCGCATCCCCTGCCTTTATTGTCGCTATCTTGGTGGAATCGATCCTTGACATCTGTCCGGCTCCGATCCCAATGCTCTGACCGTTCTTGGCAAATATTATGGCATTGCTCTTTACATGCTTACAGACCTTCCAGGCAAAGAGCAGGTCGGCGAGTTCTTCATCGGTGGGTTGTCTTTTGGTGGCGACATTAAGGTCTGTGGCCTCTACGATATGCGTATCCAGATCCTGAATGAGTACTCCGCCCGAGACCTTTTTAATATCAAAGCCCGCCTCTGGAGAGTTGTCTTCGGTCGGTGCGACCTCAAGGATGCGAAGGTTCTTTTTCTTTTTAAAGGCCTCCAAGGCCGCCTCGTCAAAGCTCGGTGCTATGACGGCCTCAAGGAATATTCCCGTAAGCTTTTCTGCGATCTCTCCGGTGACGTTGCCGTTGAAGCCGACTATGCCGCCAAAGGCGGATTTACTATCACATGCCAGTGCCAGATCATAAGCCGCTGATAATCCGTCCTCGCTTGTCGCAACGCCGCACGGGTTGTTGTGTTTTATGATTACGCATGCAGGGCCTGAGAAGTCTCTGGAAATAAGCAGTGCCGCATTTATGTCGAGGATATTATTAAATGAAAGTTCTTTACCCTGATGCTGCTTTGCCGCTGCAAGTGTTGATGGTGCTGCACCTGGTTCTTTGTAAAAGGCAGCGGTCTGGTGAGGGTTCTCTCCGTAGCGAAGGTCCTGGATCTTCTCGTAACGTTTGCCGTATTTATCGGAGAAGCCTTCGGCCTCTGCCATTTTTTCATCAAAGCCACCCAGGTAATTAGATATCGCGCTATCATAGCGGGCCGTCATTTCAAAGACCTTTCTGGCCAGCGCAAAGCGGGTCTCCATGCAGAGCGAGGAGTTATTGTTTTTGAGTTTTTCTATGATGGTAGTGTAATCGGTAGGGTCAACGACGCATGCCACGTCGCGGTAGTTCTTGGCGGCAGACCTTATCATCGTCGGCCCGCCTATATCAATGTTTTCAATTGCGTCTTCTATTGAGCAGCCGCCTTCTATTGTTTTTTCAAAGGCGTAGAGGTTGACTACTACCATATCGATTGGCTCAATGCCGTTTGCAGCCATCTGCGCCAGATGCTCGTCGTTGTCTCTTATGCCGAGGATGCCGCCGTGAATCTTTGGGTGCAGGGTCTTTACTCTTCCTCCGAGCATCTCAGGGAAGCCCGTATATGTCGAGATCGGTACGACCTCTATGCCTTCGCTCTGGAGTAGTTTGCCGGTGCCGCCGGTTGATATTATCTCTATACCCAGATCCGCTAGCTCTCTGGCGAACTCAACTACGCCGTTTTTGTCCGTAACGCTGATGATTGCTCTTTGTATCTTCTTCATGGTGTTTTTATGCTCCTTCCTTTTCTTTTATATAGTAGTTACCGTCTAGGTGGACGGCTCTGGAAAATCTATATTACTAATAAACTTCTTTTCAAAGTGCTTGCTGCCCGAGAGCGATACGTACTTTGCGATGCGCCCGATCTCATCGGCCTTTGCGCGCTCTGACGCAGAGCATAAAGTGCGAGTCGTACCGTCAAGGACGGCATTGCCTATACTCTGGCTGCGCCCTTGCCAGTTCTGATCAAAGAGCCCTATGCCGCAGAGCCCTTCTTCGGTTATATTGCTGCCAAAGGCCCCGGCTACTAGGATTTTTTCAACGTCTTTAGCCTCTAACCCTGCTTTGCCAAGCACTATCGAGATCCCCGACCTTATAGCGGCCTTTGCAACCTGCAGGGCCCTTACATCGGCCTGAGAAACGGTAATCTCACGGTTAGGCCCTTTAAAGAGCGTAAAAGAATTGCCGTCTTCAAACTCCGTAACATGCGTCGAGAGGTTGTTGGGTATCTCAGCGCGTGCCCTTATCCTTCCGCTTGGTTCTATTACTCCGGCCTTTAGCAGTGCCGTTATAACATCTATAATCCCGGAGCCACAGATGCCCTTCGGTGTGACATCGTCGATGACATCAAGAGTGAGCTTATCTTCGCTGATATTGATGCCGGTTATAGCACCTCTCTCTGCCGTCATGCCGCTCTCAATTTGGCCGCCTTCAAAGGCCGGGCCCGCTGCCGCTGCTGCTGCATAAAGACCATCCGAAGTAGATAATAATATCTCACTATTCGTACCAATGTCAATTATAAGGGTACTCTCTTTTAAAGATGACATCTCTTCTGCCAGAGCCACGCTCACGGCATCGCCGCCTACAAAGCCGCCGATCATTGGGAATAGATAAAAAGGCGTTGAATTACGCAGGTTTAGCCCGACGTCGCCTGTAGTAATGAACTTACTTTCTTTAAAGGCCGGTTTGTAGGGGACTCGCCCCATCGGCTCCGGCGATACGCCCATGAAGATATGTTCCATCACCGAGTTCCCTGCTGCCGATACTTCTTTGATATCTTCTCTGTTTACGCCCGCCTCTTTTAAAACCTCTGAGATTATTTTATTGCAGGATTCTCTGACTGAGTCCTGCATCTCCTGGAGGAGCGTGGGGTTGGAGTTTATCTTTTCTATACGAGCCAGGACATCGCTGCCGTATTTTCTTTGCGGGTTTGGTGCGGATGCAGAGGCCAGACGTTTTGAACCGTTAAGTTCGACCAGAGCCGCCGCCAGAGTGGTAGAGCCGATATCAATGGCTATGCCATAGCCATTGATATCGCAGTTAGAAGTTGGGTCTTTATCAGTCATCGTAATAGATCCTCCGCCACTGGTATGGCATTTTTTAAGGATTAACAGATGCGCACGGGCTTGTTGTCTTTGATGAGTTGCTCCGTCTGATACGGGCCGTCGTTTAGAAGTTAAGCGCCGGCATTGCGGAGAAGAGGAACTTAAGGTCTTCATCCTCGAATTGGAAGCCTATTCCAGCATAGGCTGAATCAAGGCCCGAGTCACTGATGAAGTCGTCGTAGCCGGCAGTTAGGTAGAAGTGCTTGTGAATGATCAGGGTAGCACCTGCCTTCAGGTGTGTTTCAAAGTCGCTGTCAAAGTCAAAGGCCTCGAAGGTGAACTTGAGTTTGTCTTTTAGCATATGATAGTCAATGCCGACCCCTCCTGTTGATTCTATCATACCTCCGCGCAGTGTGACGTTGCCAAGTCTTTTTGCTATTAGTGCGGTAAAGGTCACGTCGTCATCGGTCGTAATGGTCTTGACGGTTGTCGGAGTGCCGTTTATTATTTTTGTCTGCACGCTGCTGGTGCGATGTCCTCTGGGGTCGTCAATAATCTCTATCAGGTAGTATTTGTCGGGCTTTGGTTGAAGTTTGAGAGATACGTAGTTCTTTGTATCGCTCTCGTTAAAGAGGAATTCGCTGCGGTAGCTGACAAATGTGCGGAACTTACCTGCTTTATCGATAAAGTTGTTGATTCCAGTCAGTGTCTGGTTGATATTCCTGTGCGTCTCGTCGTCGTTTAGGAGCTTGCCTATTGTGCCTTCGCCGCGCTCTATTCTCTGCGCGATCTTACTGATGGAGGATACCGTAGAGTCAACGTTCGGGGCGATATTGTTGAGCGTCTCCATGGCCTCTCTGACGTTTGTCATCGTGGCATTAAAGTTGCCTTTGTTGGCCGCTAACATCTCAGTTATATCTCTGAGCGAGGCTGAAAAACTCTCCATATTTTTCATTACGGTAGTAAAACGCACGTCGTTTTCAGCGACGATAGAGTTGACGCTTGTTGTGATGTCCTGAAGGTTTTTGATTATGCTGCCCAGAGATGCCTGATTGTCATCGCCGCCAAGGACGTCTCCGAGAGCACCCGTGATCTTCTTGATATCCACGGCAACATCCGAGAGTGCTGTGATGAGCCTGTCCATATCGGAGTATGCCGCGATGCTTGTTATCTCATCGCCGTCTTTAAGCAGCGGCGCAGTTGTTATTCCGGGGATGAGTGCCAGATATTTCTCGCCAAGCAGCCCGCTTGTCTTAAGTGCCACGGTGTAGTTGCGCATAACATCCACGCCGGAGCGTACCTTAATGGTGATAAGTGCCTTTGACCCGTCCAGTGCGATTGCCTGAACGTTGCCGACCTCAACGCCTGCGATGGTAATGGACGCACCCGGATCTAGCCCTATCGCGTTATCCAGACGCATCGTAAGCTCGTAGCCCTCGTCGCTATCGATATTAACGCCGCCAAGCTTTAGAGACATTATGACAAGCAAGACAATGCCCAATACGACAAAGAGTCCTACCTTGGTTTCTGAGTTTAGTTTTAGCATCGCTTTAAAAATACCTTTTAAAGTACGTTAAGTCTATACTTATGTAAAACAACTTTATATGTCTCTGCCGGGTCCGTTTTTATTGACCGGTTTTATTTAGTAGATGGATAACGGCCCGTCCGCGCGTCCCTCAAGAAACTGGCTGAGAATCGGGTCTTCGCTACTGCGCATATGCTCGACCGAGCCTTGTTCTATTATTATGCCTTTGTGCAGCATTGCGATCATATCGGCTATCTTATAAGTAAGTTTTATATCATGGGTGATGACTATATAGGTAGTCTTAAGCTGTCTTTGTGTCTCCAAGATAAGATTGGCTATGGCATCGCTGGTTATTGGGTCAAGCCCTGTGGTGGGCTCGTCAAAGATGACGATCTCCGGATCCATGACGATGGCTCTGGCCAGTGCTACTCTTTTCTTCATGCCACCGCTTAACTCGGATGGCATCATGTCCTCAGAGCCGCTAAGGCCAACCTGAGCCAGCTTTTTAAGTGCTACCTCACGCACGGCCTTTGGCGAGAGCCCTGTGTGTTCGACCAGCGCAAAACCTACGTTATCGGCGACCGTCATAGAGTCAAAGAGCGCGCCACTTTGAAAGAGCATGCCAAAGCGTTTTAGGACTTCGCTAAACTCTTTGGTCTTCATAGTCGTCAGCTCCTGCCCGTCCAGGAGGATCTGCCCTGAGTCCGGCTTTAAGAGGCCTATTATATGCTTAACCAGTACGCTCTTGCCCTCGCCGCTGCGCCCTACGATGACGGTTATCTTACCGCTCTTGATCGTAAGGTCCACGCCGTTTAAGATGCGACGCCCGTTGAAGCTCTTTTTTATATCTATCAGGTTTATCATAATAAGTATCTAAAACATTATAGATGTAAGTAAGTAGTCGGTTATAAGTATTAATACGCAGGAGATGACGACCGTCCCTGTGGCCGCGCGACCTACACCCTCGGCACCGCCTTTTGTATGATAGCCCTGATAGCATGCAACAAGTGCTATTATCAGGCCGAAGGCCGTGGACTTGATAAGTCCGTAGACGACATCATCGATAGATACAAAATCAATGGTCCTTCCTACATATACCCCTGCGTTTATGCCCAGCACCTTTACCCCTATGATGTAGCCTCCGAGCACACCGACAAAGTCGGTTACTATGGCCAGTAGCGGTAGCATCAGGATGCCAGCGAGTATGCGAGGGGTTATCAGGTGCTTAACCGGGTTGATGCCCATGGTATAGAGCGCGTCTATCTGCTCTGTTACGCGCATAGTGCCAAGCTCTGTGGCCATGGCAGAGCCAGCCCTGCCAGCGACCATAAGCCCGGTCAGGACCGGGCCAAGCTCACGGGCCATGCTAAGGGCTACGGTCGGCCCGACCATGCTTTCAGCGCCAAACCTCTGCAATGCGTTAAAGCCCTGCAAGGCAAGGACCATCCCTGTAAAAGATCCCGTAAGTATGACGACAAAGAGGCTTTGCACCCCTACAAACTCCATCTGCTTGAAGATCCCCCGCAGTTTTACGGGCGGGGTGAATAGATAATAGGTCGCCGTGCCAAGCATGATTATCATGCTGCCGGTCATCTGTACGCTCAACTGGGCGCGCATGCCTATTCTTTCTAAAAGGTTTCTATCCATTTAATTCTATCGCCTTGTCTATGCGAATTCTTTTGCTGCTTGCGAGGTTTTTGATCCGACCGCTATGCGAGGTACTCGCCTTGCGATGTTACATAGTATCTCATAGGGAATAGTCCCTGTCTGCTCGGCTATATCTTCTGCTGTGATAACCTCGCCACCTTGCCGCCCTATTATAACGGCCTCATCGCCCGAGGTTACGCCCTCAACCGAAGTAACATCGATCATCATAAGATCCATGCAGATAGTTCCGACTATAGGCGCACGCTGTCCTCTGATAAGGACCGAGCCTTTGCTAGCGGTATCTGTGCCGGCACCACTGAGCCTTCTGGGTAGGCCGTCGCCGTAGCCTATGGGGAGCGTTGCTATAATGCTTTCCTTCTTTGTTATAAAGGTCCTGCCGTAGCTTACGGGTGTGCCCGGTGCGACGTGTTTTTTCTGGATTATACGGGTCTTGAGCGTCATTGCGGGGGTAAGTTCGATCTGCTGCCTGAAGTGCGGGGCAGGGTATATGCCGTAGAGCATAATGCCGGGCCTTATCATATCCAGCTGGCTTTCTTTGCAGTCTATCGTAGCCGCGCTGTTGGCTATATGGTGATAACGCGCCTTAAAGCCAAGGCTCTCTATCTCTGTTATAGAGGCCTTGAATGTTGATAGCTGGTTTACGGAGAAGACCTTGTCTTCTGAGTCCATCTCGGCGTACTGCGACATAAGGCCTTCGAGTTGGAGGTTCTGGAGCTTTGAAAATTCATCGAAGAAGGTCTTTATCTTATGCGGTTGGATGCCGAGCCGACCCATCCCGGAGTCTATCTTTATATGGACGGATATTTTGATCTTCGCAGCGCGGGCCTCTTTATTCAGCACATGTGCCGAGTCTATATCGTAGATGACAGGGGTTAGGCCGTGCTCTATTACCGTCTCTATCTCCGGCGTTGTAGCTCCTGAGAATATAATGATAGGGCTCGTAAGCCCAGAGTGGCGAAGCTCTGCGCCCTCTTCGGCAAAGGCCACGCCAAAAGACGTGCAACCAGCATCGGAAAGTGTTTTTGCCACAAGGGCACTGCCGTGGCCATAGGCATTGGCCTTTACGACCGCCGTGGTTACGACACCTTCTGATAGTCGAGCCTTGAGGCGGTTGAAGTTGTTTTCAAGGGCCTCTGTATTGATGAGTGCAACTGTGGGTCTGCCTGCCAAAAAAGCCTCCAATAGATCGTCCTGGACGGGGTTGAAAAATAACTTGTTTAATAAAAAATATCATTGTTAATGCTTGCATGTAAAGGTAAAAAGGACAAGTCTGGCCTGAGAGTGGGGAGTGGCTTGAGGGGAGGTAATTTTTTTAGCTATAGCGGCGTGAGGGCTCTGTAGGTTGTTGGGTCAAAATTCTAGCTTTGGGGCTATGGTCCAGGTGTTATGCAAGAGGAGTAGATCAGGCCGTCAGGGCCGGTAAGGCCCCGGCTACAACAGGGGAGTCGGCGAGTATTGCCTTGAGTTTCTTCATGGCAGAGCTCTCTATCTGGCGTACGCGTTCTCTGGAGATGCCAAGCTCTATGCCAAGCGTTTGAAGGCTTACGGGTTCTTCTGACATAGCTCTTTTCTGGATGACGGCGAGCTCACGCTTATTTAATACGGCCAGAGCATCGGTGACGCTGCGCTTTACCAGTGCCGCTTCCTGAGTGTGGCTTGTAAGCTCAGCCTGATCTGCGCTTTCGTCTACAAGGCCGTCCATATAGGTCGTAGTCTCTTGGTCGTTTAAGGGCGTATCAAGGGAGAAGTCCCATGTTGTTATTTCTTTATTGTCAAAGTTTTCATTGTTGGCGGCGAGCTGACCCTGACAGGCCTCTGCTTCTGCTGTTTTATAGAAGAGTTTTTTCTTCAGTGCCCTTGTCCCGCGCTTTACAATGCCGGTGGTCTTTAGGATATGCTCCTGCATCCTGGATTTTATCCACCATACGGCGTATGTGATAAGGCGGTTTCCCTTATGAGGGTTAAATTTTTTAACGGCGGTCATCAGTCCGATATTGCCTTCCTGGATCAGGTCCTTGATCGAGATACCGTATTGGCGATACTCGTAGGCCGTCTTGACGACAAAGCGCAGGTTTGAGGTGACAAGCTTGTGGGCAGCATCCAGGTCTTTTTTCTCAAAGAAGCGCATAGCCAGCCTCTGTTCCTCATCCTGGTTAAGGAGGGGAAAGCGGTTGACCTCTACGATATAGGCCTGAATGGAATCGCTAAGTATTGGTAAACCCATTTTTTTATTTAAAAGTCCTTTAAGGTAGTATGGTCTTGCTGATAATACAAGACTGCCAGTTCTTTGATATTACTTTACCCAAGTTAATATTATAGGCTGTTATTAACTTTTTGTCAAGCTAACCGCAGTTGAGGGCAGGCCTTCTCTGTTGTGTTCTTTTTGCCATAAAGAACTTTGATAAACAAGAAAAGCGGAGCAGATACCTTGGGTATCTGCTCCGCTATATTCTTATTTATATCTTAACCGACCAATTTGCTTGGGCTGCTTGGGCGGATTATTTTGTCTTTATAGGAACGGGTTGGCGAGCA
>CAZUFI010000024.1:0-15209 GCA_964618745.1 uncultured Thermodesulfobacteriota bacterium
AGGACGCACACCTCTTGCCCGAAGGTATTGAGTTTGCCTATGACGGGATGGTTGTGCAGGGGTAGCACCAGCGGTGTGCCTATGATTAGGATTGCTTTATTTTAATTAGTGGTATATAATACCACTATATGGCGGAGGTTTGATGAAGGCAAGGCTTGTCAGACATTCAAAGGTGATCGGGGACGACGGCAGTATAGTTGAGATGCGGCTATGGGAGGTGCCTGTCTCTCCTGATAAGCCACACGGTTTTAAGTATTCTCTTGCCTATATCGTTAAGGGCAAAAGAGCTGTCTGTTATGATAATGGCGAAGGCAAGGGCGACCACATACATTATTATGATAAAGAGGCGGAGTATAAATTTAGAAGTATAGATAAGCTTGTAAAAGACTTTCTGAGGGATATTAAAGAGCATAAAAAATAAGAAGAATTGTGAGGATGTTGCTATGAAGATAAAGAAGGTAAAGATAGGTATCAGAAGCGTAGAGGAAGGGCTTGATGATTTCGCAGCAGCAGCCAAGGCCATCCAAAAAGGTAAGAAGCCCAAGAAGGAGGCAGGGGTCTTTTTTGAGAGTATCGGTGGCTTTCGTAAGGCCTTGACTACAAAGAGGCTTGAGCTGCTGCATATAATCAAGAGCAAGAAACCAAAGAGCCTGCAAGAGCTGGCCAGACTGGCCAAGAGGGATATGAAGAGTATAGTGACCGACATAAAGATACTCGAAGAATTAGAGTTGGTCGATATGAAGAGAAAACAAGACGGACGAAAAGAATCAACGCCAACCGTTGATTACGGTAAGATAAGTCTGGAGATTGCGATATAGAAGTTGGCAAAATGGATATTATGTAGAAAGTTAGAATGGTAAAATTAATGACAAAGAAAGATAAGCAAAAAAAAATAGAAAGTGAAGACTTTGAGTTGTTCAGGTGTTTGCTGAAAGAGCAACTACCTGCCAAGCTTGAGCACGACGATAATCCTGACTTTCTAGTATACTTAACTGATGGCAGTCTTTTAGGCATTGAACATACGAGAGTATATAAACAAGAACCGAACGGATATTCTTTGCAGGCACAGGAAAATCATGAGAACCAAGTTGCAGAGATGGCGAGGAAGTACGCTGAGTTAATTGGTATGAGAAAGTTGGTACTGCTCAACTTTAATGACCTCAAAGGGTTGAATGAAAAAAGCAGACGCGATTTGGCTTGTAGAATTGTTAAAAGAATTAAGATAGAACGAGCATTAGATGGAACAATAACACCGGAGGATAGCTATAATACAGAGGACAGTGAATTGTCAGAAAGGGTGCAAGATATATCATTCAATTCAGTTACCTCAGATAGAAAAGGTTCGTGGTTGAGTTTTAAGGCTGGAAAAGTTTTGAAAGATTCTAGAAAAGTTATAATGGAAAGTATTAATAAAAAGGAGGGGAAATATCAGAAATACATTAAGAAATGCGATAAGTGTTGGCTTTTAGTGGTTGCAGATATGAAGCCTTCCAGTTTTATCCATCCTGATCAAGAAAGTTTGGACTACGTATATAGTTCTTCATTTGATAGGATTTATTTTATGGATATTACAAAACAAGAATTATACCTATTAAAGACCAGTAAAACAGAATAAGCTTTGTAGGTTGGCTAGAGGGACGAGACCCAATATTTTAAAACTTCTTAGGTTTATCTAATGTTTACAATTATAAATTTGTCATGCTGAACTTGATTCAGCATCTGTCTTTACTGATGTGTCTGGTGTTTGCAATCTTAAGATAGTTTCTCTGTCAGTATATATATGCTGTGCGCAGCACCCTGAAACGTGTTTAGGGTGACAAATAGGTCTCATTGCCCCGAAGGGGCTTTAGCTCTCACGCAGTGAGAGATTGCTTCGTCGGCTTACGCCTCCTCGCAATGACAGGGAAAGTGGAAAACGATTCGCTGTGCACAGCCCACCTTACAAGTTTTTCGTCGTAATGAAATGAAAATTAATAGTTATATGGTGATGGAAATTGTGGTGTCTTTTGTCATTGCGAGCCACCTGCGGTGGGGCAATACGAAGCAATCTCGTCTTTACTACCCTTTTGAAAAGCATCTAGCTATCTCAGACGGGGGGATTGATGGGGATTATTTCGTTACGTCTTTGGCGGGTTTCGGGGCGAGGACGCACCGAAACATCCTATTGGAAGATATGGTTTTGCGTAGGTGTTTCACAAATATCTACTTCACAACTCTTGTCCCTGCTTTTCCTGCCATAGCCTCTTCTATTAGTTCGGGGGTGGTGATGATGACCGAGGCGTTTTTGTTCTTACTTGCCTCGACAAACTCGGCGGCGGCCTCGATCTTCGGGCGCATGCTGCCGGCCTTGAAGTGGTCTTCAGCCAGATAGCCGTGTGCTTCTTTTACCGTCATCTTTGCGATTGCCTTTTGCTGGCCCTTGCCAAAGTCCAGGTAGGCGCATTCTATCTGCGTGAGGTTTATAAAGAGTTCTGCTTCTAGTTCAGTAGCGAGCGTTGCCGTTGCGAAGTCTTTATCGATTACAGCGTCTATGCCTTTGAGCGTACCGTCTGGGTCTTCTGTGACAGGGACACCACCGCCACCTGCGGCGATGACGATTATGTTGTTCTTGGTAAGTGTCTTGATGACCTCAGCCTCGATTATACGGACGGGCCTTGGGCTGGCGACGTTCCTGCGCCAGCCTCGCCCACTGTCTTCCAGCATTACCCAGTCTTTTTCAAGGGTGAGTCTTTCAGACTGTTCTTTTGTATAGAATGGTCCGATTGGTTTTGTGGGATTTTTAAAGGCCGGGTCTGCCGCACTAACGGCGACCTGAGTCACAATGGTTACGACGTCTTTTATCGCGTGGCCTTTTACGAATTCGTTATGCAGGGCCTGCTGGATCATAAAACCCAGGCCGCCTTCGCTGTCGGCGTCACAGATATAAAGCGGCATCACCGGGACCTCGCTGCTTGCGGCTTCGTTGCGTATGAGGATATTACCAATGACCGGGCCGTTGCCGTGCGTGATGATGATTCGGTGCCCTTGGTCAACTAGGCTTGCTATGTAGCGGCAGGCAAGTTCTGTGTTTCGGAATTGTTCATCTATCGTACCGCTCTCTTCTCGTCTTATTATTACGTTACCGCCAAGAGAGACGATTATAGTCTTTTGTTCTTCCGTGGTTGCCTTTGCCATGCTAGCCTCCTTTATTCGAGGTTATCTATATAGTCTTCGGCGATGAATGCTGCTGTCGCGCCGTCTCCGACAGCGGTCGATACCTGCAAGAGCGGGGTGTTTCTGCAATCTCCGGCTACGAATATTCCCGGCACTGAGGTCTCCATTTTGGGGTTTGCGATGATAAAACGCTGGTCGTCTTTTTCTACATCTACGAAGCCTGTTGTTGGGTTGATGCCGACAAAGATGAATGCACCGTGAACGTCGAGCGTGATTACTTCTTCTGTTTTAAGGTTCTTGACTATTGCGTGGTCAACACCGCCTTCGCCTGTAATCTCCAAGAGGACGTGGCTCCAGAGTATTTCTATCTTATCGGAGTTGATTGCTTTTTCCTGTAGGATTTTTTCGGCTCGTAGCTGGTCGCGGCGATGGACCAGATATACTTTATCGGCGATCTTCGAGAGATAGACGGCTTCTTTTACTGCGGTATCTCCGCCGCCGACGACGACTACCGTTCTGTTCCTGAAGAACGGCCCGTCACATGTCGCGCAGTATGATACGCCTTTACCTGTAAATTCTTTCTCTCCGGGTACGCCCAAGGGTCTTGGCTTTGCGCCGGTAGCGACGATTACGGCTTTGGTGCGGTACTCGCCTTCGGTTGTCTTTACGACCTTTACCTCGCCGTCTGTTGTTATACTCTCAACGCCTTCCATTTTTATTTCCAGATCAAGGCCACGCGCGTGTTCTTCAAACTTTGCCATCAGGTCCATACCGCTAATCGACGGAAAGCCGGGGTAGTTCTCTATTACATCGCTCAGTGCGATCTGACCGCCGATCAGCTCTCGTTCCAGTAAAACGACCTTGAGTCGTGCCCTCTGTGCGTAGATTCCTGCTGTAAGTCCTGCGGGCCCGCCGCCGACTATAATAAGATCGTACATAGATATAATGCCTCCTGTGGATTTAAATGATTTCTGGTTTAGCCGCGCCAAAAGGCCGGAATAAATAGTATCAGTAATGTATATATCTCAAGCCGTCCGAGGATCATATTTATAATCAAGACCCACTTGGCAAAGTCGTGCAGCTCGGCAAAATTTGCCATTGGCCCGGTTGCTCCGAGTGCGGGGCCTATATTGCCAAGGCTTGCCGCAGCCGATGAGATCGAGGTTATAAGATCTAGCCCCGTCATTGTCAGCAGCAAGGCAGAGACGACAAAGACCAGAAAAAATACTATGGTATATCCGGCCACTCCTTTTACGATCTCAGGGGAGAGAACGCGTCCGTTAAGCTTTACAGGTGCTACCGCGTGCGGGTGGATAAGCCTGTAGAGTTCTTTATAGATGAACTTAAATAATACCAGAATCCGAACGGATTTGATAGCACCGGTCGTTGATCCGGCGCAACCGCCTACAAACATTAGAATAAGCAGTATTAGCTGAGAAAATGCCGGCCACCGCGCATAATCAACCGTGGAGTAGCCGGTAGTCGTGGTAATTGCTGTGACCTGAAAGGCCGAGTCTCTGATGATCGAGCCGGAGCTTACGTAGCCCGTGATCTTGAGGTTAATGGCTATCAGGACTGTAGAGGCTAGCAGGATAAAGAAAAAGAAGCGAAACTCCTCGCTCTTTAAATAAGACTTGATTCCTTTTTTATAGAAGTCGTAGTGAAGGTTAAAGCTGGTCGCCCCGACGAACATGAAGATTATAATGAGCCATTCCATCAGTGCGTTGTTGTAGTAGGCCATGCTGGTGTTCTGGTTTGAAAAACCGCCGGTAGAGATGCTGCCTACGGCATGGACAAAGGCATCAAAGAGTCCCATTCCGGAGATCAAGAGCAAGACCATCATTACAAAAGACAGGAAGAGATAGACCTTGACGAGGATCTTTGCCATGTCTTTGATTCGGGGGACGAATTTGTCGCCGGTAATGCTTGAAGCCTCGGCCTTATAGAGCTGCATCCCTCCGATACCCAAGAGCGGCAGGATCGCGACGCTAAAGAGGACGATTCCTATTCCGCCCAGCCAGTGCGTCATCGAGCGCCAGAAGAGGATGCCGTGCGGCAGGTTGTCTATCTGTGTTAATACCGATGCGCCTGTTGTGGTTATCCCCGAGCTTGCCTCAAAGACCGCATCGGTCAGCGAGGGAAGCACACCTGATATGTAGTAGGGCAGGGCACTGAAAAAAGACGCACAGAGCCATGAGGCAGCGACCACTATGAAGCCTTCGCGGTGGCTTATCTCTATGTCTTTTGTCCTGAATACCAGATACAGAAAAAGGCCGACCGCGGCTGTGATGGCAACAGAGATGACAAAGGTCTTTGTATCGCCGTCATTAAAGAGCAATGAGACGCAGAGCGGCGCTAACATGGCTACTGCTACTACCATGTTTATTACACCCATAATCTGTAAGATCGCGCGTGGTCTCATCTAGACTCCGTACTGTATTGACTTTAGATTGATAAGGGCTGCCCTTTAGAAGAACTCGGGCTTTACCATCAGCAGCTTTTCTACCTGTGGAATGGTCTTTGGAAGGGTGAAGATGACGACTTTATCTCCGGCATCGATTGTCGTCTCGCCGGTTGGCAGTATGACTTCTTCGCCTTTAACGACCGCGCCGATTATCGCACCCATTGGGAATTTGATATTTTTTATCGGTATGCCAACGATATCAGAGGTCTCCATGGCTACCGTCTCCATCGCCTCTACGCGTTCTTCCATAAGTGTTTTGACTGCCAGGACCTTGCCCTTGCGTATGAACTGTAGAATATCGCTGACCGAGGCGAGCCTCGGAGAGACGGCAACGTCTACGCCGATGGTCGAGACCATCGATAGGTATTCGGGTTTGTCGATGAGTGCTACGCTTCTGTGCGCACCGAGCCTTTTCGATAGCAGGGAGGTCAGGATATTGGCCTCTTCGTCATTGGTTACGGCAATAAAGGTATCCAGATCGCTAATGTTTTCTTCTTTTAAGAGGCTCTGGTCCGTGCCGTCCCCGGAGATGACGATTGCCTTGTCCAGTTTTTCCGCAAGAAACTCGCAACGTGTCTCGTTTTTTTCTATTATCTTTATCAGATGTCCTTTGCCTTCCAAAGCCTCGGCTAGAAAAAAGCCGACGTCTCCGCCACCAATAATCATTATCTTGTGCGCAGTCTTTTCATTGGCGATATTGTTAAATAATCTGGGTATGGCCGAGGCCTCGCGCGAGTGAGCGATGGTGAAGATAAGGTCTCCGGCCTCAAGTATGGTTTTGCCCTGCGGGATTATGGTCTGGCTGCCACGGTATATGGCGACGATGATGACATTGCCGTTGACGAAAAAAGCCCCGAGCTCCCGTGCTTTTATCCCGGCAAGCTCGGAGTCGGGTGATAGCTTAACGCCGACAAGCTTTAGTTTACCATCGATAAAGTCCATGACATCGACGGCTCCGGGGGTGTCGAGAATCTTCAGTATTCTATCGGCGGCGACCTTTTCAGGATTGATAATAAAGTCCAGATCCAGATAATCACGCTCGAATATTTCTGTGTAGTTAAGGTAGTCCGGGTTGCGTATGCGGGCGATCTTCTTTGGTACTCGCGACTGCGTCTCGGCGATCAGGCAGGCGACCATATTGACCTCATCGCTATTGGTAACGGCTATGACCATCTCTGCCTGTTCTATGCCTGCACGCGCGAGGACCTCCGGGCTTGAGCCGCTGCCCTGGATAAGCTGGACATCAAGGCTCTCTTGCAGCTCTTTTATGATGCGCTCGTCTTTCTCTATAAGTACTATGTCCTGGCCTTCGCCGGAGAATTTCTTGGCGATAGTGCGCCCTACAACGCCTGCGCCGATTATAATTATCTTCATCTCTTCCTCTGCTTGGAGTTGTTAGAGAGCATGGACCTTACGGTTTTAAGGTTTGTCTGGTCCGTGCCCTCGTCGTTTTCCGGGGTTTCCAGTATTAGAGGTATACCCGTAATCTTCGGATGATTAAGGAATGCCCTTAAACTTTTTTTACCTATCTGGCCCTTGCCGATATGCTCGTGACGATCTACCTTTGAGCCAAAAGCACCCTTTGAGTCGTTTAGGTGGATAAGCTTTAGGTGCTTAAGCCCTATCTCGGCCTCTATTGTAGCGGGCAGGGCAGAGCCCTTTATTATTTTACCGTCTTTTCCCCCGTTACTGCCGTTCTCTGTAAATGAATAGCCCTTTGCAAAGCCGTGGCAGGTATCAAAGCATAGCCCAATATTAAGTGACGTGGCAGTCTCTATAATATCCTTGATATCGGATAACTCGCGCCCTGTCTGCGTGCCACCTCCGGCGGTATTCTCTATCAGTATCTGAACGTGGTCGCCTTTGGTCTTCTCGCGCGCTCGCTTAAAGGCCTTTGTAATGCGCGTGGCAGCGAACTCAATGCCGCGCCCTTGATGGCTGCCTGGATGCGTGACCATATAGTCTACGCCGAGTCTTTCACATAGCTCTAGCTCGAAGTCAAAGAGAGCGCTGGATTTATCGTAGAGTTCGTTGTCAGGAGTAGAGAGGTTTATCAGATACGAGGTGTGGACGACGACCGGCCATAGCCCTGCCTGCTCTCGTTTCTCCCTGAAGCTCTCTATTACCTCATCTGGTGGCATCTTTATCTTCCACATGCGCGGGCTGTGGCAGAAAAACTGCATGGTATCGCAGCCTGCATTTACTACGCGCTGAACGGATTTATCGATCCCACCTGCTATTGATGTATGAAAACCTATCGGCATATATCTTTATTCTTCCCGGCTACAGATTGTGTGGCGTCCTAGCCGTGTTTTTTCTTTAGTATTAATACTTTTCGCGCCTCATTGGCTAGTGCGTTTGGAATATTTTTGCTATTACCGACCTTTTCCAGGCCTTTTTTATCCAGACTTCTTATCAGCTTCATTGATATGGGCAGTGGGGTCTTCGGATTCGTTACAAGATTTTTTTTAATCTGAGAGCTTTTCATCCATTCCTTGTTTTTTGCAACTTGTCGCAACAGGTCATCGGATGTGCCCTTTGAGGCCGTAAGTCTTATTACCTCTTCATCGGTTATCTTCGGGTTTTTAAGGACGCTGCTGCATACTATCTTGTTTGAGTCTTTTATCAAAAGCCCTCGTGCCTCGTTATTGCCCTTAAGCGCAAGCTTCATCTTATCGGCGACCGTCATTCGAGATACCATCTGGAAGAGGTTCTCTGACTCAGCTTCTTCAATTTCGCCGAACTCGCCATTGGCGTTATCTTCGCCTTCGTTGGTCTGGTTTATCTCGTCTGTCGTGCTTGTCTCAGAGGCCTGATCTGTTTGTTCGCTATCTTCTTTATCGGCCTCGCTTGCCTTTATTACTCGCTCAAGCAAGTCTTCAGAGACCTCCGGGTTGGCAGCAAGCGCAATTACTATATCTTTAGAGCCTCGCAGCCGCTCGGTCTGCCCTGCTATTAGTTCAGCCAGAAATGCATCGGCACTCTCTGCTATCATCGCGACCGTTTCGTTGCTTGTACCGTGGTTTGCAATCAGGCGTTCCATTACTATAGGGTTTTCTTTATAGACGCGGGCAATGGTATTTAGTATCGCCGAGTCTAACCTTGCTTCAATGGCCAAGAGTAACTCTGCTGGCGGAAAGTCCTTAAGGGTCGTTGTTGCCGTTTGTTTTACCTCAGTATCAGTGTCACGCGTAAGTAGTATTACAGCCGTGAGTTTATCGCCCGGGATAAGCTCTGCCTCGCCTCTGGCCGCGCAGAGACGAATCTCTAGCGAGGTCTTGGGTGATACCACTGCATGGATGTTTCGGTTGATCTTCATAAACCTCTATTTGACTGCGAGCTAGCCCTTGTTCTTTGGTGTTTTTTTGGGCCCTTTGCTACTTAACAGTGATGGCAGGCGTCGTTTGAAGAAGATACCCAGACGTTTGTTTAACGGGTGGGCGCGGCTGAGAAATGGCAAGAGTGCCTCTTCTTTTAGGCCCATGGGTATCAAGATGTCATGCAGGCCTTTGTGATCCGGCTCTATGCCGAGCCCTTTTTTGAAGACGGTTACAGCGCCTTTTTTATTACCTGCCTCCAGATAGACGCGCCCGAGGTTAAGGTAGAAGTCGGCCCTTTCAAAGTCGACTTTTATGGCCTTTGTGCAGAGGGTGATAGCCTTGCCGATGCGCCCCCACTGGAGAGCCGCGCAGAGGCCATAGTAAGACATATACTCGGCATTTTCCTTATCCGCTGCGTACGCACGTTCAAAGGACTTGGCGGCAAGCTCCATTTTGTCGCTACTGAGCTCTTTCATGCCGAGTTGAAACTCTCCGGCAGGGTCTTTTGTCACGGCGACGGGCGCAACTCTCGGCCTTGTCTGTTGCGAAGGCCTTGCTCTATTCTGTTGCCTTCTCGCTTTGCTTACCGGCGGTTTGTTTCGTGTATCACGCGTAGCCCCTTTAGGACCAGAAACTCGTCTACCTCGTTTATTGTTCGAGCTTCCTTTGCTATCAGAGGGGCGTCGCCGCCTGTTGCTATTACCTTGGGACTCTTCAGACATGTTTTTTTCATCCTCTCTACTATTCCGTCTACCAGCCCTACGTAGCCGTAGTAAAGTCCGGCCCTAACGCAGTCTACGGTGTTTTTACCGGTTACTGATGGAGGTCTTGTTATATCTACCCTTGCTATACGCGCGGCCCTTGTAAAGAGCGCATCCGAGGCGACCGATAACCCCGGAGCGATTGCGCCGCCCAGGTACTCTCCCTTTGCGCTTACGTGGTCAAAGGTAATTGCTGTGCCAAAGTCCACTACTATAAGTTCCTGGTGGTGCAAAGACCATGCACCGACGCTGCTTGCGATTCTATCTGCACCGACCTCTTTCGGGTTATCGGTCAGTATCGCCATCCCTGTCTTTGTCCCCGGGCCAAGCTCCAGCGGGCGTGTGCTGAGGTAATGGTCAAGGGCATCGCTGAAGGTCTTGCTCAGAGACGGGACAACGCATGAGATAATAGAGGCGTCTATGTCCTTTTTTGTCAGGCCTTTGTGCGTAAAGATCTCGCTGAGCATGATGCCGTACTCATCCGAGGTGCGTTGCTTATCGGTCTTGATGCGCCAGTGGTCTTTAAGCACCGTACCCTCAAAGACGCCGATCATAATACTGGTATTTCCTATATCTACTGTAAGCAGCAAAGTCTCGCCTCGTTTTTGTTGAAGATCAGAGATATTACATCCCGCAGTACTAGGTCATATCTCCGGCAACGACTCGCTCGATCGCACCTGAGCGTTCTTTTATAAGAAGCGCGCCGTCGCTGTCTATGCCAAGGCATATTCCTTCAGTGATGACAGGCTCGGCATCAAGCCCTCTATAACCTTCAATTCGGATTTCTTTTCCTACAAAGGTAAAGTACTCTCTCCAGGTCTCGACGATTTCTTCGCTACCATCGCTTAATAAGATTTTATACCATTTTTCGAGCTTTGAATAAAGGTTACGAACAAGCTCGGTCCTGTCGATCATACGACCTGACTCATGTTTTAAAGAACTTGCCGGATATCTGAGACCTCCGGGAAGCTCCGAGAGTTCGATATTTACATTTATTCCGATTCCAATGATTATATGTTTTACGCGGTCGCTCTCCGAGCTCATCTCGGTTAGGATGCCGGCGACCTTCTTGCCACCAACCAGGATATCATTAGGCCACTTTAGCGAGGGCCTTACTCCGGCGGTCTCTTCAATGGCCTCGGCCAGCGCAACGGCACTAACGAGCGTTATCGTCTGAGTGGCCTGAGGCGGTAGCTTCGGGCGTAGTATCACCGAGGTATATATATTTGAACCGGGCGGCGAGTACCACGAGCGTTCTATCCTGCCGCGCCCCTTACTCTGGCTCTCTGCTATTACGACTGTGCCTTCAGCCGCACCTTCTCTGGCAAGCTTGCTCGCCTTGGTATTGGTCGAGTCCAGCTCGTCAAAGAACAGGACCTCTTTACCTATAAACTCTGTCGGTATATTCAGAGCGACCTCAAGTGCGTTATATGGGCGTACCTTAAGGGCCGTTAGGCGGTAGCCCTTCTTTGGATGTCCTTCTATCTCGTAGCCGGCCTTTCTGAGTACGCCGATGTGCTTCCAGATGGCGGTGCGTGAGACACCGAGCTGCTCGCTTATGGCCTGCCCTGAGATATAACAGCCAGAGGCGGCCTTGAGGGTTGCGAGAATATCACTTTCTTTTACTATTGCCTTCATATTTGTAGCCCTATTTAATCGTTGTCGCCAAACCTGAGGCTGATATCCATGGCCCTTGCCGAGTGAGTAAGCGAGCCGATTGATATGCAGTCAACGCCGGTCTCTGCTATTGCCCTGATATTATCCAGATTAATACCGCCCGAGGCCTCTGATACGGCCTGGCCTTTTATTATCTTTAATGCCGCACGGATACGCGAGGCATTCATATTGTCGAGCATTATGATATCGGCCTTTGCCTTGAGTGCTTCTTTGAGTTCGCGTTGGTTGCTGACCTCGACCTCTATCGGTGCTTCTTTTGAGTAGTTCTTTCTTACGGCCTCGATTGCCTTGGCAACGCCACCAGAGGCCTGAATATGGTTATCTTTTATAAGTATCGCGTCAAAGAGGCCGAAGCGGTGGTTCTTTGCTCCGCCGACCTTTACGGCGTATCTCTCCAGTATCCTCATGCACGGGGTGGTCTTGCGTGTATCAAGCAGGGTGATCTCTAGCCCCTGGACCTTATCTATGAAGGCTCTGGTGTGCGTGGCAATCCCGGAGAGCCTCTGCATGAAGTTCAGTGCTACTCGCTCGCCAGTGAGTATCGCGCGGGCCGGGCCTTTGATCGTTGCCAGCACCTTGCCTTTCCTTGCGTAGTCGCCGTCGCCTACAAGTGCCGTAAAGACTATCTTCTTGTCCATCTTAGCGAAGGTCTTCTCGGCTATATCAAGGCCTGCAACGATAAAATCCTCTTTGGCAACTAGTTCCGCACGTGCCTGATGGCCGGCCGGCACGGTCGCCTCTGTTGTTATATCGCCGGAGCTTACGTCCTCTGCCAGGGCCGTGGATATAAGCATATCGGCATACTGGTCAAAGAGCGATGCGTTTTCTTTTATCTTGTCCTTTGCCTTATCTTGCTTCACGTCTCTAGATCCTTGAGCCTCGCCAGACTCTCTTCTATCTTTGTCTTTTCAATGCTTGCCTGAGCGAGCTTGGCCTTTTCTTTCTCTACGACCTCAGCCGGGGCACGACCTATGAATTTTTCATTGCCAAGTTTTTTCGTCAGTCCTTGAATCTCGTTCTCCAGCTTTGCCAGAGTCTTGCCGATCCTCTTGCGCTCTGCGTCGAAGTCAACGTGCCCTTTAAGGGGGATAAAGACCTCTATCTCAGGGCCGTTCTCGCTCTTGGCCAGTGTAAAGGCCGAGCCAGCAGGGCGAGTGCCGTGATCAGCTACGGTTAGCGAGCCGATGCGTGTGAGTGCCTTGATATGACCGGTCTGCGCAAGAAGAGATTCTTTCGTAGTCTCGTCTTTTGTAAAGCAGATGCATTCAAGCGGTGCGCTCTGATTGATATTCATCTCGGTACGTATATTCCTGATCGCCTTTATGACCTCCATAAGTGATCTGGTCAAGGCCGCTTCTTTTGGATAAGTCGGCAGGTCGTTGTTAAGGGTCGTCAGCAATATCCCGGGCGTTGTTCCCGGAAGCCGGGCGTAGATCTCTTCTGTAATAAAAGGCATGATAGGGTGCATAAGTTTTAGGGTCTCTTTAAGTACGCCGCTTAATACACTTATGGCAATTACCTTACGCTGCGGGCCGTTCTCGCCCCAGAGGTCTTTCTTTATAAGCTCGACGTACCAGTCGCAGAGCTCGTGCCATACAAAAGAATATAGCCCCTTGGCAGCCGTATCGAATTCATATTTTTCAAATGCGTTAGATACCTTCTCGGTCGTCTCCGAGAGTCCGGTTAGTATCCAGCGGTCAATCGTACTTAGTTCGTCCTCTGAGATATCTTGAAGTTCCCGGACTTCAATGGGTTCTTCAGGGTTTTCTATATGCATAAGCGCAAAACGTGCCAGATTCCAGAGCTTATTGGTAAAGTTTCGGTAGCCCTCGATGCGTTCTTCGGCAAGCTTTATGTCTCGTCCCTGTGCGGCAAAGGCAGCGAGCGTAAAACGCAGGGCATCGGTTCCGTACTTCTCCATCATTGTGAGCGGATCGATGACATTGCCCTTACTTTTGCTCATCTTTTTGCCCTCGCTGTCGCGTATAAGGGCGTGGATATAGATCTCTTTAAACGGGACTTCCTCTTTGAATCTAAGGCCCATCATTATCATACGCGCGACCCAGAAAAATATTATATCAAAGCTCGTAAAGAGCGTAGAGGTCGGGTAGAATCGGTCTTGCTCAGGCGAGTTGTCTGGCCAGCCAAGGGTAGAAAAGGGCCATAGCGCGGAAGAAAACCAAGTATCAAGTACGTCAGGGTCTTGTGTTATATCTGTGCTGGCGCAGCCCGCGCATTTATCAGGGTCTGTAAGCTCAACGGTGATGTGGTCGCAGTTAGCGCAGTGCCAGGCAGGGATTCTGTGCCCCCACCAGAGCTGGCGAGAGATACACCAGTCACGAATATTATGCATCCAGTCAAAGTATGTGTTTTCCCAACCCTTGGGTGTAAACCTTACGTCTCCGTTCTCAACGGCCTTTATGGCAGGTGCGGCCAGCGGTGCTACCTTTACGAACCACTGCTTTGAGAGCATCGGCTCGACAGTGGTATGACACCTGTAGCAAGCCCCGAGCATTATCTTATGGGGTTCTTCTTTTGGTAACAGGTCTGCTTCTTTTAGCTCTGCTATGACCTTCTTCCGTGCGACGTAGCGGTCAAGGCCTTGGTATGGCTCAGGGGCGTTTTCGTTTATAGCACCCTCGATATCCATGATTTTAAGTGGTTCAAGGTTATGTCTTTTTGCCATTTCAAAGTCATTGAAGTCGTGTGCCGGGGTGATCTTAACGGCCCCCGTGCCAAAGTCTTTTGCCACGTACTCGTCTGCTATTACAGGTATCTCTCGCCCTGTAATAGGCATAAGCAGGGTCTTCCCTATCATATCTTTATAGCGTTCGTCCTCTGGATTAACGGCAACGGCCAGATCTCCGAGCATCGTCTCTGGCCGGGTCGTTGCGACGGTTATAGAACTTGTCCCGTCTTTAAGCGGATAGGTCATGTGCCATAGATGGCCTTCGGTCTCGTTGGTCTCAACCTCTACATCCGAGAGTGCCGTGTGGCAACGAGGGCACCAGTTGATTATATAGTTGCCCTGATAGATTAGGTTGTCTTTGTAAAGGGTCGTAAAGACCTCGCGTACGGCCTTTGAGAGCCCCTCGTCCATTGTAAAGCGCAGGCGAGACCAGTCGCAAGACGCACCGAGACGCTTGAGCTGGTTTATAATCGTCCCTCCGCTCTCTTCCTTCCACTCCCAGACGCGCCGGATAAAGGCCTCTCTTCCCAGATCCTGACGTGTCTTGCCTTCTTCTTTTAGCTGGCGTTCTACGACGTTCTGCGTGGCGATTCCAGCGTGGTCAAGGCCCGGCACCCAGAGGACGTTATAACCTTTGAGTCGCTTATATCTGGCCATTATGTCCTGGAGCGTAGTGTTAAGGGCGTGCCCTAGATGCAGAGACCCAGTGACATTTGGCGGAGGAATAACTATTGAAAAAGACGGCTTTTTATCGTCAGCTTCAAGCGTCGGGGTGAATTGGCCCTCATCTATCCAGTATTTATACCAACGGGCCTCGACCTCTGTGGCCTCGTAGACCTTTGGCAGGTTTGTTTCTTCTGTTGCGTTCATTGGCTGATATCACGCTCCTGTGCCGGCTCTGCTGCTACGGGGCTGCCGCAGCGGGCTATGCAAAATCTAAAAAGGGGAATTTAACGCAGCATCTGGGCTGCGTCATAGACCCCGTGAAAGTTGACTGAATGTATTTATCGCACCGAGTTAGTTCTGGGTTTTATCCTTATTGCCAAGTGCTGTTTTTATCTTATTGATAATCTCTGTATTTATGAACTGCTCGCTAAGCTCCGGGATTACCTCCCAGACGACCTCTTCTATCATCTTTGTAGCTA
>CAZUFI010000025.1:0-11057 GCA_964618745.1 uncultured Thermodesulfobacteriota bacterium
CGCCTTTCCCTCTGCCTCATCTGCCGTGTCATTAAGGGTTAACTCGACAGACTTACCCGCCAAGTCAAAATCAAATTCTTTTGAAATCTCTACCTCAACTTCTGCCCCTTGCGACGTTACAGCCTCTTCAAGCTTTACGGCCTCGTCAGACTTTGCTGCTTCATCAGACTCGACAGCCTCTTCAGACTCTACTATCTCATCAGGCTCTATGGCCTCGTCATCAAAATCGACCTCAAATAATTCGTCTCCGCCATCTGAGTAATCAGAGTCAATCTCGTCCAGATCAATATCAAAATCAAAATCTTCCTCGGTCTCTGCTTCTACACCGGCCTCTTCAGGCTTCAAGGCCTCTTCAGGCTTCAAGGCCTCGTCAGACTCCAAGACATCTTCAGGCTTTACTGCCTCTTCTACCTCTATGGTTTCTTCCGTGGATTCTTCTTCCTGAGGCAACTTAGAGACCACACTACTTTCAAGGATCTCATCGATGGTAGCCTCTTCCACCTCGGCTTCTTCAGCTAACCCGCCAAGCTCGGTCTCAAATGCATCGCACAAGCCACCTATCATAGCCTTGGCCTTTTCATTGTCAGGAGCAACCTCTAGAATAGCATGGCAAAGTGCCTCTAATTTATCCAGCTCCCCGGCTTCTTTAAAAGCATCTATAAGCTCGCCACCATAACTGGTAAATCCAGAGACATCGCCTCTTTCTTTATTTATACCAACAAGCCCTTCCAGCACCCTGATGTCCTTTGGGTACTCAGCGTAAAGATCATTCAGGATACTCTCTGCCTTCTCAATCTTCCCTTTAGCCAGGAACTTCTGAAAGATCCAACAGTAAAGGTCCAGAGCGTCATCGGTATAGCCAAGCTTCTTCTGCATATCAGCGAGCCTGAGCTTTAGCCCTGCATTCTCAGGATCAATCTCGACCATCTTCTGCAAGAGCTCAAAGGCCTCGTTTGAGCGGCCCTTCTTTTCGTATGTATTTAGGATATAACTGTATTCACCGATGGCATCGGCTATAAGACGTTGCTTTGTGTAAAGGTCTGCTAGTTTGTTATGGATTTCAAGGTTGATCTCGTCAAGCTTTAGTACCTGCTTGTAGACAGCGATGGCCTTTAGGTAAAAGCCCTTGGTGGTATTATATTTGGCAATGCTGGTGTATTCCTTTATTGCCTCTTCCTTAAGGCCTGTCTTTACATATAGCTCTCCAAGCCTGAGCCGTAAAGATATATCTGAAGGATCTGATATAACAATCGACTTATACTCGGCAATGGCCTTATCAAAGTACCCTTTAAGTACAAACTTCTGGGCCTTCTCTATCTGTTTCTCCTTCTTTGCCATAAGCTATATAGCACTCACACGACTAAGCCCGCTCGAAGCATCGTTCTCATCTTCGGCCAACTCTTCCATGCCCAAAGTATTCCAGGCACTATTTAAATAACGAGTTCTCTCTAAAGCCCCTATCAATGCCTCTTCCCGGTCGCAGGGCGCTGACTCTTCCAATCCTATACCCAGTCCTGCTGCAATCTTCTGAGGCAGCACCTCTTCTAGATCTTCAATGCTAGCGCCGGTAAACTCCGAGACCCAGGACATGCGGTCTGATGCCCCCTGGCCAAAAACACCGTCGGTCATTATACTATCCATACCGAATAAGATCGAACCGTGCTGGAGCAGAGCCCCCTTAAAACGCCTCTGAGAACTGCCGACTATCTTTCTGCCACCGGCCATTACCTCAAACCTTGCCGGTGCGTGAAAACATGAATCCTTCTTTAACTGGCCACTGCTGGCGCCGACAAGCGTTAGCTCGGCATCTACCCCAACAACCTGCAAAGCCTCGACTATGCACTGGCTTATTGCACGGTAAGCCCCGTGAATCCCATAAGAGAAAAGCTCGTGACTAGAGTCGCAGACCACTGAATAAGTCAGCTCCGAATAATGCAGGACACCGCGCCCGCCTGTTATGCGACGCACTACCGGCAGACCGAACTCACCAATCGCAGCTTGTAGCGATTCAAGCCGCTGATGACGACCTATCGAGATCGCTGGCCTCTGCCACTGGTAAAGCCTCAGGCACGGCAGCCCCCTGCCCTGCTCCAACCCCCTTAATATGGCCTCGTCCTTTGCCATATTAAATGGTGCCGAGCCTTTACCGTCGACTATCAACCTCCATCGTCCTCTCTCTGTCATCTCCTAAACCCCACCTGCCAATAAAAGATCGCCGACCTACTGACTAAGACCACCTTGAGAGAAAATCGATAGTAACATCTCCGGCTATATAGTCGTGGTCCTTCATTATCTTCAGGTGCAGCGGAATATTTGTCTTAATCCCCTCGATATGAAACTCTTCCAACGCCGAGGTCATCTTCCTGATAGCATCGCGCCGTGTCTCTGCGTAGACGATTAGCTTGGCAATCATCGGATCATAATGAGGCGGTACTTTATAGTTACAGTATATAGCAGTATCAACCCTTACGCCCGGCCCTCCCGGCACATAAAGCTCGGTAATCTTACCCGGAGACGGCACATAGGTATTCGGGTCCTCTGCATTTATGCGACACTCAATGCTATGGCCTTTAAAGCGAACTTCCTTCTGCTTCATCAAAACCTTATTCCCGGCCGCAAGCTTTATCTGTTCCTTTAATATATCAATGCCCGTAACCTCTTCGGTTACAGGGTGCTCGACCTGCACCCTCGTATTCATCTCCATAAAGTAAAACTTTTTATCCTCATCAACAAGGTACTCAATCGTACCAACACCGATATAACCAATAGCCTTACATAGCTTGACCGAGGCATCCCCCATCTTCTCTCTCAGTTTGGCATCGACAAACAACGAAGGTGCTTCTTCCAGTATCTTCTGATGACGCCTCTGGATTGAGCATTCACGCTCGCCAAGATGGATGACATTGCCATGCTCATCGGCGAGAATCTGAATCTCAATATGACGCGGCTTGATACAGTACTTCTCAAGGAAGACATCGGCATCGCCGAAGATACTTAACGCCTCACGTCTTGCCAGATGAAAAGAACTCGCAAGCGAGGCCTGAGTATGAACAAGCTTCATACCCCTTCCGCCCCCGCCACTTGAGGCCTTTATTATCAGAGGGAAGCCGATCTTCTTTGAGACCTCAAGGGCCTCTTTTTCGTCTTCAATCGGCTTCTCACTCCATGGCAGTACCGGCACACCGGCACGCTCGGCCTCTTTCTTTGCACTTACCTTATTGCCCATCAGACGTATTATGTGAGAGGTCGGGCCGATAAACTTCACACCGCTTTTTTCGCAGACCTCTGCGAAGGCGGCATTCTCAGATAAAAAACCATAACCCGGATGCAGAGCACCGGCATCGGCGATCTCTACAGCACTTATGATGGAAGAAACATTCAGGTAACTATCAGCACTATTTGCAGGCCCTATACACAGAGCACCATCGGCGAGCCGAGTATGCAGCGCGTCCCTGTCTTCTTCAGAGAAGACAGCAACCGTTCGCTCACCTAGCTCTTTACAGGCCCTTATTATCCTTACGGCGATCTCACCCCTGTTGGCTATCAAAATTTTATTAAACATCTACACCTTTTTGTTTGTCTAATTTTTTTTTAGAAATCTCTTTTTAGCTAATTGCCCGAATCAGACCTCGACATTAAAGAGCGGCTCGCCGTACTCTACCGGCTGGCCGTTCTCGACCAGTATAGACACGACCTTCCCGGTTACATCCGAGTCTATCTCATTCATTATCTTCATCGCCTCGATTATACAGACGATCTGACCGGATTTGACCTGAGAACCCATCTCAACAAAAGAATCAACATCCGGCGAAGCAGCACCGTAGTAAGTACCTACCATCGGCGAAGTTATAGTCTTTACATTCGACTTGGCCTCGGCCTTACCCTTTTCAGATTCAGTGCTCTCACCCAGAGCCGGAGCGGGAACAAAACTCACAGCCGCACCGTCTGCGCCAACCACGCCACGCTTTAGCTTCACCTTCCCTCGCTTATCCTCCAGTTCCAGCTCGACAATGTCCGTGCCCTTTAAAAACCTATAAAGGGCCTTTATATCTTTTAAATCCATAACTCCTCCTATTCAACTATCTAAGAATTCTAAGTTCCTGAAGCCCTTCGGTCAGAACCTCACAGCCACGTCCTTTTACAAGGACCATATCCTCTATACGAACCCCACCCCACTCGGGAATATAAATACCTGGCTCTATCGTAATCACCATGCCTTCTCTCAAAATATCTTTACTCTTCGGGCCAAGCCCCGGCCCTTCGTGGACATTTATCCCAACACCGTGGCCCGTGCCATGACCAAAGTTCTTGCCATAACCGGCCTTCTTTATAACCTTCCTTGCCGCCGCATCAACTACACTTGCCGCGACCCCTGCGCTAACTGCCTCTATCGCGCGGTCATGGGCCTCTTTGACCAGACCGTATATCTCCCTGTGCCTTTTTGTTGGCTCTCCAACACAGAAAGTACGGGTCTCGTCGCTTTTATAACCGCCCAAAGAGACCCCCATATCTATCGTCAAAAACCCCTTATTAATAGCTCTGCCAGTTGGCATGGCATGTGGAAGTGCCGTTCTCTTCGCCGAGGCCACAATCGTAGAGAAACTCATCGCCTCGGCACCCGCCCTCTTAACCACCGCCTCAATATGACCGGCCAGCTCGGCCTCGGTCATCTTTAAAATCTCTGTCTTCTCTACACTCTCAAAGCCCTTGGTCGCCACCGCGATGGCGCGACGTATTGCCCTTAGCTCGCCTTTGTCTTTAACTATTCTGCGTTTTTCAACAAGACCGGCTACGGGCTTTAAGCTTACTCCTTTAAAGGCCTTTTTAAGGGCCCTGTAACCATCGTAACTTACGCCGCTACCCTCAAAGCCGAGCTTTTTCACGCCAGCCTTTTCAATGATCCGACCAAGCTCAAGATTGGCCGTCTTACAGATGCGAAGCTTTACTCCACCGCTACCCTTGATCTCGGCGGCAGCCTGCAACTTATAGCGCGAATCCGTTAAGAGATATCCCCCTCTACTACCAAGAAAAAACCGTGCGCTACTACCGCTGAAACCAGTCAGATACCTTATATTTGCAAGATCGGTTATAAGCATGGCATCTATTCCATGCCCTACAAGCTCTTTACCAAGCTCTCTTGCCCTCGCGTTTACTGCCGCCACGCCGCCCCCTTAATCTATTATCCGTTTACGAGCCTTCATAATAGAACTCTTCATAACAAAACGGGCCTTACCAATCATAGCCGCATCCTCCAGAAGTAAGGCTATAAAATACTCCGGGGTTACAAGCCTCATAAGAACCACGACATCTTCCAGATTAAGAGTAACGTCTCTGATCTTACCTAGGTGCAACACCTCCGAGGCCTTTACTATCTCACCCAGAATCTTACCGTACTCGACTCCAAGATGTTCGATATCACTACCGTCTAACTCACTACTATCGTCGCTTGCGGGAAAGCATGCAAGCGGAATACCATCCATCCCCATAAGCGTGGCTGCCACGGCACCTGGGGCAACTGCGACCAGATCTTTTAAAATATCTTCAAAATCCATAACTATTCAAACCAAGTCACACCGCCGCTCTAGCGAACGCGCCGTGCCTTTCTGGCACCCCTTTTGCGCATGGCAAGTATCTTTAGATCACGCACCTTACTTGATAGGGCTTCATCATCAGGGGCCGCTGCTGCAAGTATTTTGTATATGGTAAAGGCATCTTCCATCTGCCCCTGATCTTCCAGAAGACTGGCCATTGTGTGTGTGAAAAATATATCATCCTCTGGTTTTACAAGTGGCTTGGTCATTATAATATTCACTCCGCCCTATTAATCATAAATACTACCATCCATAACATACAAAAACCGACCAAAACAACAGACCCGCCCCGTCGCTCCGCCCCGGGCAGAGACCAACCAAGAACTAATTAGCCGAAGAGATCGCTGCCTTGATACAGGCCTTTATCTCCTGCTCGCCTACCGTCTTTAAGACGACCTTACCGGCCTGCTCAAGTAAGATAAAACGTATACAACCGTCCTTTACCTTTTTATCCAGGTAAAGTGCCACGATAAGTTCATCGACTGATATACGCTCCGGCAATTTGGTAGGCAACCCGAAGGCTGTAAGTAGTTTTTCAATCCTGCGGGCCAAGGACACGTCTGATAACCCCATGGAGGCAGAAAGATCTGCGGCCATGACCATACCTATAGCCAGTGCCTCTCCGTGCTTGTACTCTTTGTAATGGGTCAATGCTTCTATTGCGTGACCAAAGGTATGACCGAAGTTAAGGATCGTACGAAGCCCGGCCTCACGCTCGTCTTCACCGACTATCCCTGCCTTTATCGTGCAGGAACAATCTATAGCCGAGGCTATTGCATCCGGGTTTAACAGAAGCATCTGCTCTGCGTTGTCCTCGATATAACTCAGGAAAGAATCATCCCAGATCACTCCGTGCTTGACCACCTCTGCGAGCCCGGCACGCAGCTCTCTATCGTCAAGGGTAGAGAGCAGGGTGGGGTCAATATAGACGGCACAAGGCTGGTAAAAAGCACCTATTAGGTTTTTACCCAGTTCATGGTTTACCCCTGTTTTGCCACCCACAGAGCTATCGACCTGAGCAAGCAAGGTAGTGGGGATCTGAATAAAAGGAACGCCACGCAGATAAGTAGCAGCGACATAGCCTGCCATATCTCCGATAACACCACCGCCAAGGGCAATGATAGGAGAGGTTCTCTCAAACCGCTCGGTTAGGAGCTGATCATATACACGCGATATCTCTTCCAGGTTCTTGTAGGTCTCACCGTCAGGAATGTTTATAACGATAGAGCTGATACCAACGGCCTCAAGCGAGGCAACGAGTCGTTCCAGATAAAGTCCACCAACGGTCGGATTGGTAATGACAGCACACCTGTGCGTACCCAGTCCGAGATCCACAAGTCGCTGACCTACCTTGTCCAAGACACCCGACTCTATTGTTATGACATAGGAGCGATCTGCATTTCTCCCGTCAAGGTCTACATCAATCTTCCGCTCTGAAACCATCTCCGCGATACCCCTCCTTCCTACGTCTTTACTAGTGCGAGAATATCAGCTACGACCTCGTCTATGCTCTTACCATCGGTTACGACCGAAAACTCGGCTGTTGCATAAAGATCGCGTCGCTCGCCAAGGACTTTTTCCAGTGAACCTCTTACGTCAGTATCGGCTATAATGGGTCTGGTCTCAGTCTGGTCAAGACGCCTGATTATTTCATCGATGCCGGCATTTAAAGTAATAACCGTTCCGAACCTTGCAAGCAGTTCTCTATTGGTGGAGCTTATGACCACGCCGCCGCCTGTTGAGAGCACAACGCCGTTCATCGAAGAGGTTATAGTCTTTATCAGCCGTTCTTCTACGGAGCGAAAATAAAGCTCGCCCTCGCAGTCAAAGATCTCTGATATAGATCGCCCCTCTTGCTCTTCAATAAGCTTGTCGGTATCGACAAAATCAAGGTCAAGCGCACTAGCCAGCCTCTTACCTACCGAACTCTTGCCGGTACCCATAAAACCAGTCAGAACTATATTCATATCACTCGTATATAGATTACACGTTATAGCCGTTAAGGGCAAGCAGAATGGATGACAAATAAAGCAAAAAACATATAAAAACAGACCAAAACACCATTAAAATGCGTAAAAACGCACTGAAACCAGCAAAACCTAAAAACGTTTGATCTGTGCCAGGTACCCCTTATAGTTTCTTTTTATCTCGCTGATAGAGTCCCCACCGAACTTATCAAGAAAAAGTGCTGCGAGTTCAAAAGCCACCACAGCCTCACCTATTACCGATGCCGCAGGCACTGCACAGACGTCGCTTCTCTCAACGCTAGCCTCAAAGCCCTTCTTTGTCTTCATATCAACACTTAAAAGCGGCTTGTATAAGGTCGGTATCGGCTTCATGGCAGCACTCAATATAATTGGTTCGCCATTGCTCATCCCGCCCTCTATACCGCCTGCGTTATTTGTTTTTCTATAAAACCTCTTCTTCGGCGGCCAGAACTCGGCATCTTTGCGAGACGCCGCACCATAGAAGATCTCATCATGGACGCGCGAGCCAGGGAGCTTACCTACCTCAGCCCCCATTCCTACCTCTACCGACTTTATCGCCTGCACGCTCATAAGGGCCATCGCAAGTTTACCGTCAAGCTTACGATCCCACTGAACATGACTGCCAAGCCCCGGCGGCACACCCGTTGCGGCTACACGGAAGACCCCGCCCACGCTATCGCCACGCTTTTTAAGCTGATCGATTCTGCGCTTCATCCTTTCAGAGACCCCCTGATCAGGGCATCTCACCTCTGATGCCTCGGCCATACCATGCAAGATCTCCGGGCTTTCCGTGCCTTCGCTATACCCAACCCCGCCAATCTCAAAGATCCAGCTATAGACATCTATACCAAACTCGGATAAGAGCCTCTTGGCAAGCCCGCCTACGGCGACCCTGACGGCTGTCTCTCTGGCACTGGAACGCTCCAGAATATCACGAGCATCGGCTCTGGCGTACTTAAGAACACCTGTCAGATCGGCATGCCCCGGCCTTGGTCTCGTTACCTTCACCCCTGCTTCTTTAGGGGTAACTCGCGCCTCACTCATCTTACCTTGCCAGTTCTCCCAGTCCCGGTTGGCAACAATAAGAGAGACAGGCGAGCCAAGTGTTTGCCCGTGCCTAATACCAGAATTCAAGAGAACCCTGTCCTTCTCTATCGCCATCCTCCCGCCACGCCCGTAACCGCATTGACGACGCGCAAGATCCTTATCAATATCAGAGGCCTCAATATTAAGCCCCGAGGGCATCCCCTCAACGATTGCCACAAGCGAACGTCCGTGCGACTCGCCTGCTGTAAGATATCTCAACATTTTACTATTCCTATTATTTAGTTTTTTTCACACAGTATTGCGGTTAAGAAAAAAAATGCACCCCGTATAGAGGTGCATTTTTAAAGTTTATATCTTTATTATCTCTCCATGTCACCACTATTAAGTATCGTAGGCGTTATAAATATCAAGAGTTCTGTCTGCGAATCAGAGAGGGATTTAGCCTTAAAGAGCCAACCAAGCACTGGAATCTCTTTAAAAAACGGTATCCCTCGCTCGCTATTATTAGTATCCGATACTATGATACCACCCATAACCGTCGTCTCGCCGTTACGAACCAAGACGTGCGTTGAGGCCTCTTTCGTATTAATACTAGGCTCGCCGCTGGAGTTCCTGAAACTACCTATCGAGTTACGGCTAGCCTTTATAGCCATCAGCACACTGCCATCAGGCGTTATCTGCGGCGTTACGGTCAGACTCAGATTAGCATCAATAAAGGACGTTGCAGTACCCTCTACAGTAGAGGTCTCAAACGGTATGGACTCACCCTGCTCAATCTTCGCTTCTTTATTGTCCATCGTGATAATACGAGGCCTGGATATAGTCTTTACCATACCTTGCTGCTCACCAGCCGAGATACGAAGATCCAGTATCATCGGATTGGCACCGGTCTTACCGAGTATAAAACCAAGAGCTCCGAGTGTACCCGCAGAACCCGTTGCAGGCAAGTTAACGGCATAGTTGGTAACACCGGCCTGTGCCAGGAAGTTCTCTTTTTCCACATTATACGCACCACCATCTACAAGCGTCCCTGCCTGCTGAGACGGATTAACCGCCCACTGACCGAACTGCTCATCCACACTGCCGAAGGTTGAGGTAGTCATCTGGTTGCCAACACTCTGAATATCAATACCCCATTGCACACCAAGGTCACGAGCGAAACTAGAGGTAGCCTCTACGATACGAGCCTCAATAAGCACCTGCGGGATGGGAATATCTACCTGCTTTATGTAACTCTTTAGATCCTCAATCGCGCTCCCTATATCCCTGACAACTACGGTATTGGTCGGCTCATGAACGGTAATGCTTCCCCTATCGCTCAGGAGGTTTTCGAGCTGAATACTCAGAGACTTTGCTTTATCATAGTTGATCCTTATATACTCTGTCTTAATATCCTCAAGCTTGGTTGCGGCCTTCTTGGCAGCAAGTGCGCCCTCTCGCTCCTCGCGAATCCTTGCCGCCGGGGCGACACGCACGATATTGCCGTCCTGAATACTTCCAAGCCCTCTTGTCTTCAAGATAAGATCAAAGGCCTGATCCCAAGGTACGTCCTTTAGTCTAAGCGTTATCTTACCGCCGACCTCGCCGGAGGCAATAATATTCAGGTCACTTACCTCGGCAAGAAGCTTGAGTATATCCGTCACCTCAGCATCGACCATATCGATATTAATCTTACGTCCGGTGTACTTCGTACCGCTTGACTCCGGCTCGGTGTCTGTGTCAAAGTCGTCTTCCTCACTAAAGGCAATAGCCACAGGAACCTCATCGCCATCACCATCACCAAGGACAACACCTTCCTGCTCTTCTCTATCTTCCTCGACCCAGGTCATAAGTGGAAAATCCATATTTATGGCATTGCCGCTGCGACTAATATCATAAGGAACCCGGTCATTAAGCTTAACCACGACCCTGACATTACCAACAGGTTCGGTATAGGCCTGATAAGAACTTATCGTTGCAACCGGTGAGCCAAGGGCCTCCGCATCAAGCGTGCTCTTGAGGTTATCCGGGATAAAGGCGTTGAGGATATCAAGACTCAAGACCTTGCCATCCTCGCTCTCTTTTATCCTGAACTTTGCAATATCAGAATTAGTTATGGTAAGCCTTGCTACATCTCCCATTAGCCTGAACTCTACATTCTCTACATCAACAGAATCTTTGCGAACAATAACCTTAAGGTCTTGCTGCGCCAAAGGCTCTGATGACTCTGCCTGGGCAACAAAAGCACCCTCGTCCGGGACGGTCTCGGCTGCTTGCGCCGAATCTTGCACTTCCTCTTGACCAGCCTCGGTCTCGACAAGCTCTAGATCTTCCTGGTCTTCAAGAGCTTCCATACCGGCTTCTGGCAAAAGATCAGATTCAGGCTCGGTGCTTGCCTCTACCACCTCGGAGGCAGGGGCAAGTGGGGCGGACTCAACAACCTCTTCTGCCG
>CAZUFI010000025.1:11157-15144 GCA_964618745.1 uncultured Thermodesulfobacteriota bacterium
TCAAAGACAAAACGTACCTTATCGTCATGAGTACCAAGACGCACTCTCTCTAATATTTCAGAATCTACTTTTACGGTATCGTCATACAGAGAACTACCTACTCCCCAAATATCAACGACTACACGCGTAGGGTCATCAAGGGCGAAGGCATTATAGTTACCAACCTCGCCGTCAGTGATAATACGGGCGACTGCCTTTCCCTCATCACTGGCAAACTGAAAGTCTACAACCGTAGTCGCAGGCTGCATAGCAACCCCATCCTCCTTGGCATATTCTGGCTCCATATCCGCACCATCAAGCGTTGTAAAACCATCGACTATCTCCTGCTCACCTTCACTGTCAAGATCCCACGGGCCAAGCCCTGTGTCTTCTAACACCGAAGAACCAGCTCCTTCGCTACCAACAGCAATGCCACTGAAGACAATAAGAAGGCTATCCTCTCCGGCCTTTACCTCATAGTCAACGCCGTCTTGCAGCCCTACCTCAATACGACTTATAAAATCCTCGCCATCGCCATAAGACGACGAGGTTATGGTAGTAACATAATCATTATCAACATCTATGGAGTTTTGCACCTTATCAATATTAACGGAAGGAAGGTCAATAATGACCCTGGAAGGATCGGTCAATCTAAAGGAAGTATATTTAAGAGGACCATCTGCCTCGATAAGCACGGCATCGCCCATCCTGACAACACTGATAAGCTCAACCGAACTCTTTGCGACACCAGTGATATCTTCAGACGATACAGACTCTGCGTCAGGCCTTGTCTTATTGGCCGTACACCCGACAGTGAGCAGGAAGGCTATGGCAAAGACCCAAAAAAAACAGGCAACCCTCTTTTTTATCTTAACAATCCTCATGACTACCTCCGTGTGCTTAACCCTATACAAACAATAGAGCCCAACCTTAAATCAACTCACATTCCCTGTAACGCTGATTCGCTAAAAACGAACTCAACTTACTTAATCTTTTTACCACCTGTACTGGGTAAACGAAGCTCCACTCTTGTTCTAACCATCTTGCCGCTCTTCTCGTCCTTTAAGAGTTCATCGACTAAAAGCCCCTTTGAAGTAATGGCATAGACCCTGCCCTCTCTGGCACCAATAAGGTCTCCCCTTCTAACCTCATATCTCTTGCCATCAGGGCTGACAACCAGCACTCTGGCATCTTCAATCCCGCTGATTATAGCTATAATCCTAAATGTCTGTAGATTACAGCACTCAAGAGGAGTCCTTACCCTACCCTCATCCTCTTCCACTATAGTGGCCAGATAACTCCTAAAAGGGTTGCGATTCAAGGCAATCGAAGTATCTACTATCACCTTGCCAAGGTCTTTATCAACTACATCAACGGTTTTTTTAGTAGTTACCGCCCTTTTAAGGCGCACATTATCTTCTTGCTCACCACCACATGCGACAAGAGCTACAACAACAAAGAAAAAGGCTATATAGATGAAAGCTCTTTTCTTCATCATTACCTCTTCCTCCCAGCCTTGGCAGCATTAGCTTTCTGCTCTGACTCAGGTATGAATCTGAAGGTTGTGGCCACAAAGTTAGAGGTAATAGTAGGTGTGCTGCTATAGGCCTTTCCCTTACCGCCAGCACTTGCCGTGACATTTATACCCTCGATATTCACTATCCTCGGAAGCTCGCTGACCTTCTTGCAGAAGTTAAAAATACTCTCATACGTACCCGCGACATTCATATCCACCGGAACCTCTGCGTAAAAACCTCTGGGCACATCAGGGCGCGGCCTAAAGAGCAGGATCTTTAACCCGGCGTCCTTTCCCGCATTACTTATACTCTCAATAAGGTTCGGTATCTCTTTATCATTAGGCAACTGAGAGAGTGCCTGCTTGAGTTTGATTTCAAGCTCCTCTTTCTCTCTCTTAAACCTTGGGATATCTTTAGCAATCGATCTATTTTCCTCTAACTGCACCGAGATTTCAATGACCTCTACGCTCAGCTTTGCCATCTCTTTTAGCTTTGGCTTGACCATGAATTGACCGAAGAACATCAGAATAATCACACTTATACCAACCAGTATAAGCACCTTCTTTAAGAGCGAAAGCTTTAAGATAAAATCTAGCTTTACAAATTTTTTAAGATCAAGATCCATCTTCTAGCCCTTTATTAAAGACCTGTATTGTAAAGCTCATGAAGTTTCTTCCTTCAGTCTGATTCTTGGTCGTCTCGGCAACTACCAGGTCTACCCGAGTAAAGTCCTCAAAGGCCTGAAGTCCCCTCATAAAAGCCGCAATATCTTCCTCAGAGGAAGCTACACCGCTAAGAGTAATTATCCTTCCCTGATCCTTCATAGAGCTTAACCAGGCCCTCTCGGGAATGGCCGAGGATATCTTTGCAAATAACTGAGTCGGTCCTTTTCGTGCAGCCTCAAGACGCCTTACCACATCAAGCTTACTCTGCAAGATGCGCTTCTGCTCCTTTATCTTGGAGAGCTCACCTACCTTTCTCTTTAACTGCGTAAGTTCTTTCTGCGAGCTTGCAAGGTCTTCCCTCATAAGAGATACGTCACTGCTGAGCCTGAAGGTTATGCCGGCAGATAAGATAAAGACCAAAAATATTATCAGACCACCAACCGTAAGCTGAAACCTTAAAGACTCTCTTTTTTTAGCAGCCCTTACGGGCAGAAGGTTTATGCGTATCATCTATCCCCCAAGGTCCTAGTGGCAAGCCCGACGGCAACACCGAAGTACGGGGCCATCTCTTCTATAAAGCCAGGCTCAAAGTCTTGGGAATTACAAGTTATATCATTTAACGGATTGGCGACCTCAACAGCCAGGGCCATGCTTTCCTGCATAATATCTACGAGTCTGGAGGTTCTAGCCCCTCCACCGCAGACAAAAATCTTACTTACGATAACCCCAGGGTTTGCGCCAAGAAAAAAGTCAATCGAACGCTTGACCTCCATACTCAGGTTAGTAGAGACACCATCGATGACCTGGGCGAGTTCATCTTCCTCTACGCCCTCGCTAATGCTACCAAGCTTTGTGTCTTCGGCCTCTTTAAAACTTATATTAAAGTTCCTCTGTATCTCTTCGGTATACTGGTTACATCCCATTGGTATAGAACGCGTAAAGGAGGTTACCCCACCCACTATAACGCTTATACTGGTAACGCTTGCGCCGACATTTACCATGGCTATATTCTCGCCCGGGGCAAAGGTGTAGTTGACCTCCAGCATATTTTCCAGAGCAAAAGAATCCACATCCATAACAACAGGGTTAAGACCCGCTTCTTTTATGACATTTATATAGTCATTGATGACCTCTTTTTTCACGGCAACCAACATGACATCCATCTGCCCGCGACCTTCGATATCTTCGCCTAGTATCTGAAAATCAATATTAACATCTGACATTGGAAAGGGTATATACTGCTCGGCCTCCCACTGTATACTCTCGGCCAGTTCTTCTTCGGTCATGGCCTGAAGGCTTACCTTCTTAATAATAACGGAATGACCGGTAAGGGAGCTTACAATGTCTTTTGTCTTTATATTGTTCTGCTTTAAAAGATCGTTAATGGAATTAGTAACGCTCATGGAATCGATTATAGAGCCGTCAACAATGGCCTCAGACGGAAGATAGGCAATAGCGAGCTTAACCAGCTCCCAGCCCTTCTTGGCCTGCTTTAGCTGGACAAGCTTTATTGAGTTAGAGCCGACATCCAGAGCTATAACCTCTTTTTTCTTACCTAAAGTAAATGCCATCCGTGATACCCCTTACAAAAAACTTACTCTTTTAACAAAACTCGGTCCGCATAGATCAACTAATAAAAAACCTTTTCCTTCTCACTAAGCTTAAGGCCCAGGGCCTCGATTATCTTTCTCTTCGTATCAAGCCTACAGGTAAAGCCCTTCTCCACACGATCAATAGTAAGCGGAGAGACCCCTGCCTTACGGGCAAGCTCGGACTTAGAGAGGAGCATCTCCTCTCTAATACTTCTCAGGTTATTTTTGTTGTTT
>CAZUFI010000026.1:0-14393 GCA_964618745.1 uncultured Thermodesulfobacteriota bacterium
TAAGAGCCGCCGAAGGCGGTGGGGAGAGGAGTAGATGACAGAGCCGATTATCGAGATAAAAGAGATTTTAAGTATACTTCCGCATAGGTATCCATTCCTGCTTATCGATAAGATAGTTGAGTTTGAGGCGAGCGTAAGTGCTACAGGGATAAAAAACGTTACGATGAACGAGCCGTTTTTTCAAGGGCACTTCCCTGACAACCCGATAATGCCGGGAGTTCTTATCATAGAGTCTATGGCTCAGGTAGGAGGCATCTTGGCATTTAAGAGTGCCGATGTAAAAAATAAGGGCGTCTACTTCATGGGAATAGACAAGGCAAAGTTTCGCCGCCCTGTCGTACCGGGAGACACGCTTGAGATAAAACTGGAGGTCACAAAGACTCGCGGTAAGATCTGGAAGTTCCACGGCAAGGCCATTGTTGAAGGTAAAGTAGCCGCCGAGGCAGACCTTATGGCGACCATAGTTGATCTATAATAACTCACTGCGCAAGCTACCAATACGTTAAGGATCTAGGCCCGCATAGGGCAGGGAAAGGATTTAATTATTATGACTGAATCAACGAATAAGAATACAGAGACTCGCAGAAGCCGTCAAGAGGTACGGGTTGACCCACGCGCCGTGATTCATCCGAGTGCCGAGTTGGACACAGGGGTAACGGTCGGGCCGTTCTCTGTAATAGGCGAGGGATCAAAGATAGGGAAAAACACAATCATCGGCCCTCATGTAGTGATAGGGGAATGGACCGCTATCGGTCAGGACAGCCACATATTTCAATTTGCATCAATCGGCGCGCCTCCTCAGGATCTGGGTTATAAAAACGAGCCGACAGAGACCATAATAGGAGACCGCAACGTAATCAGAGAGTTTGTTACGGTGCATAGAGGGACGACCAAGGATAAGGCAAAGACGGTTATCGGCAATGACAACCTGCTTATGAACTACGTCCATATCGCCCATGACTGTACGGTCGGTAGCAATATCATTATGGCAAATAACGCGACACTTGCGGGCCACGTAACTATCGCAGACCATGCCATCGTAGGCGGTCTGGTTGCCGTGCACCAGCACGTTAATATCGGAGCGTACTGTATAATCGGCGGGGCAAGTGCCGTTAGCAAAGACATCCCTCCGTATGTAATGGCGGTCGGCAACCGAGCGCACGTCTACGGCCTTAACCGGGTAGGCATTAAAAGGCACGGCTTCAAGAGCTCGGAGCTGGACGATATCAAACGCGCCTACCACATACTCTTTAAATCCTCGTTGCGTCTTGGCGAGGCCGTTACAAAACTCAAGACCGAGCTGCCCGACTCTATCCACGCAAAGCGTTTTCTGGATTTCATCGAGGACTCTAAGCGAGGCATCGCAAGAGAGAGGAGCACGGTCAAGCTAGAACATCACGATCAAATAGAAGACTAAGCGAGGCATTTATAGTGAAGACAATAAGGACTGCCGTTATAGGGACAGGATATCTGGGGAAGTTTCATGCTGAAAAACTTGCCAATCTAGAGGGCGTTGAGCTCGTAGGCGTCGTTGATCTGGACCAGCAACGTGCCAAAGAGGTTGCTACGGCCAACAAGAGCCGCGCCTTTACGGATTATAAAGAACTCATCGAGTTGGTCGATGCCGTAACTATCGTCACTCCGACCGAGAGCCATTGCAGGATAGGTCTGGATTTTCTAAGACAAGGCAAGGACGTCTTAATAGAAAAACCAATGGCTATTTCGCTGGATGAGGCTGAGAGCCTCATCCAGGCTGCACGAGATAACAACGCCGTACTTCAGATCGGACATCTGGAGAGGTTCAACCCCGCTGTTATGGCCTTAAAGGACAGGATTAAACAACCTCTATTTATCGAGGCTCAACGGCTATCTCCATTTCCCAATAGGGCTCTGGATGTTGACGTCGTCCTTGACGTAATGATTCACGATATTGATATTATCTTAAACCTCGTCAGCTCCGAGATAAAGAGTGTAGATGCCGTCGGCATCCCTATAATAACCAACAAGGTAGATATAGCCAACGCAAGGCTGAAGTTTGAAAACGGCTGTGTGGCCAATGTAACGGCGAGCAGAGTGGCTACAGAGAGTCTGCGCAGAACCAAGATCTTCCAGCACGACTCGCATATAACGATTGATTACGCTGCGCAACACATCTCGATCTCAAGCCTTGATACCCGCGACGATAAGAGCTCAGAACCGAGTTCAACGATAGAACGCCTGAGGCAGCTTGAGATAGAAGACCTGAATATTGAACGCAAGGACTCTTTGCGAGAAGAGATAAAATCCTTTATCGATTGCTCACGCAACAGGAGTAAGCCATTGGTCTCGGGCCAGGACGGTAAACGCGCGCTGGAGGTAGCCGGCAAGATTCAAGAGGCTGTCATGAAATCTCTAAAAGACTTCTCCTCATCCGAGAAGGCCGGCGTTTAAACCCAGGCACTGCCATGCAACACTAGGCAATACAAGGCAATAAATGATCAGACAGGAAGACTTTGGCTTTCGGCCATAACCGAGCAAGGACTATGATTACGCCTGCTGCGGTTAGGGCACTCGTTGCAACCGCACCGCATTACCACTAAAGAGGCCTGCTGATCTATTACCAATTATGGATAAAAAAATATTTATAATAAGCGGCGAGGCCTCCGGCGATCTGCATGGTAGCTCTCTTATGGCAGCGATCAAGGAGCTTATGCCCGGTACCAGATTCACCGGCATGGGCGGCCCTCTCATGCACAGCGAAGGGCTTACCGGCCTTGATTCATCGGCTATAGCGGTCGTCGGCATAATAGAGGTAGCAAAAAAGCTTGGAGAGATCAAAAAAGCCTTCAAGACCCTCCAGCAGTTGCTTGTGCAAGAGAGCTTTGATTGTATTGTGCTTGTGGATTACCCTGACTTTAACCTGCGTTTTGCTGCAAAGGCCAAGAAACAAGGAATACCGATTATATACTACATAAGCCCGCAGGTATGGGCTTGGCGTAAGAAAAGAATTCATAAAATAGCTACCCTTGTCGATAAGATGTTAGTGGTTTTTCCTTTTGAAGAAGAGCTATATAGAAAAGTAGGCGTTGATGTCGAGCACGTCGGCCACCCGCTTACAGAGAAAGCGGTATGCCCGCTCTCTAAAGCAGAGGCTGCCGAAAAGTTCGGCATCACAGATAAGGAGCAGGGCTTGACGGTTGCGATACTTCCCGGCAGCAGAACCGAAGAGGTAGAGCGTCATCTCTCCCCTATGATAGACGGCGTAGAGCTTGTACAGAAACGCCTTAAGGTAAAGATAAATATTCTGCTTCCCGTGGCCCACAGTCTGGATGTTAAGATAATAAAAAAGGCTATCAAGGGGTCAACGGCCAATATCAATCTAGTACGTGATGATACATACTCGGCCCTTAGGGCCGCTGACGCGGCCCTTGTGGCAAGCGGGACGGCAACCCTTGAGACAGCTCTGATAGGTACGCCGATGGTTATTGTCTATAAGCTCTCGGGTACGACCTTCTTTATCGGCAAACGCCTGATAGGGATTAAAAACGTAGGGTTGCCGAATATAGTAGCAGGCAAGAAGATAGTCGCTGAACTTATTCAAGACCAGGCAACGCCAGAGAATATCGCAGATGAGCTTTCTACTTTACTAACGAATAAAGACAAACGAGCTGCAATGCAGGAAGAATTTAAAGAGATTAAAGATAAACTCGGAGACGGCTCTGCCGCGACTCGAGCAGCAACTTCAATAGCAGGCGTAATCAACAAAACGCACGAGCACGAGAGCACCAGACAATGAAGATATACCTTAGACTACTAAAATACATTCGTCCGTATTTGGCCAAGCTTACAGCAGCGATTATCTGTATGCTGCTCTTTGCACTGACAAACGGCGCGCTCGCTTACCTGCTCGGCCCTGCCCTGAAGACCCTCTTTGACTCAAAGAGCGGTAAGGCTGCTGGCACTGCCAGCAGCCTTATTCCATTTGATATAGTATCGGTCGCCCCTGAAAACCTCGCATTTGTCGTGCCTGTCTTTATCGTTATACTCGCCGTTGTAAAGGGTTTTTCATCTTACGGCAATACATATTATATGGGCTTTATCGGCCAACGTGTCATAGCCGATGTTCGCATGTCGCTTTACAGCCACATCCTGCGGCTTCCGCTCGGTTACTTTACAAAGAACCCCACCGGGACACTGACCTCCAAGCTTACAAGTGATGTCAATATGCTTCAGAAGACCACGGCCTCGGCCCTGACCCACGCAATGAAGCAAGGCTTCACTATGATAATACTTGTCGGAGTAATCCTCTCGCTCGACTGGCAGCTGGCTATTCTCGCCTTTGTGGTCTTTCCGATAGCAGTCTATCCGGCCATTCGTCTGGGTCGTACAATGAAGCGTGCCTCAAAGAAGGGGCAGATGACTATGGGCTCTATGACCTCGCTACTCTACGAGGCTATAAGCGGGATACGGATAGTCAAGGCCTTCTCAATGGAGAAGTACGAGACAGATAAGTTCAGTAAAGAGAATGAAACCTTTACCCGCTATATGATCAAGACGGTCAAGGTACGAGGTATCTCTACGCCGCTGATGGAGACCCTAGGGGCTGTGGGCTTTGCCCTAACCATCTTATACGCTACCTACCGGATAAGCAACGGTACGCTCCAGCCCGAGGACTTTATATCTTTCTTTGCCGCTACCCTTATGCTTTATCAGCCGCTCAAGGCCCTGAACGGCGTGCACCTGAATATTCAGCAAGGCATTGCCTCGGCCCAGCGTATCTTCGAGGTAATAGACACGCCGAGTGAGCTGGAGCTAAGTCTCTCTGCAAATACCGGCACACCCTCAACACTTACCGCTATCAACTCTTCGGTAGAGATGCGCAACGTAAGCTTCAGCTACGGAGACCGTCAGATAATAAACAACCTCAGCCTGCTGGTAAAAAAAGGCGAGAAAATCGCTCTGGTCGGCTCAAGCGGAGCCGGTAAGACCACGCTCGTTAACCTCATACCGAGGTTCTATGACCCGGGCTCCGGGCAGATACTGATAGACGGCACCGATATAAAAGGTATTACAATAAAGAGCCTACGCGAGCAGATCTCGGTCGTCTCGCAAGAGATCATTCTCTTTAACGATACCATACGTAATAATATTGCATACGGACGAAAAGAAAAAAGTCTGGAAGTTGTCATGGCAGCGGCTCATGCGGCAAACGCAGATTCATTTATCGAGCGTCTTCCAAAGGGCTACGATACCGTCATAGGAGAGCGTGGCATAACGCTCTCGGGCGGAGAGCGTCAACGCATATCAATAGCAAGGGCTATACTAAAGAACGCGCCACTGCTCATTATGGACGAGGCGACATCATCGCTTGACGCAGAAAGCGAATTTGAGGTACAAAAAGGACTGGACAACCTGATGACCGGGCGCACAACCTTTGTAATCGCCCACAGGTTGTCTACGGTCAAGAATGCTGATAAGATAGTCGTCCTATCTGGCGGCGAGATAATAGAGACAGGCTGCCACGAAGAGCTCTTACGTAAGAACGGCGAATACTCACGTCTATATAATCTTCAGTTTCGCGACCATGATGACAATAATAAAGGGGCACAGATTGCAGAAGACCTTTAAAAAAAGAATACTCCATAAACTTACCGTATCGCTCGGCCCTTTAATCGGGCGAACTGCGATCAGATTTATAGCCCTTACCATGCGTATAACCTACATAGGTTTTGAGCCTTATAAAAAGCTCATAAATGATGGCGGCGGTCATATACTTGCCTTCTGGCACGGCAGGCTGATGATGATGCCCTACGGTTATAAAGGCGCGGGCATCACGGTCCTTATAAGCCAGCACCGCGACGGAGAGCTGATTGCCAAGACCATACAGGGCTTAGGCATCGAGTGCGTAAGGGGTTCTAGCACAAGGGGCTGGCTCGGCGGAGTCAAAGGTATGCTAAAGGCCGTAAAGGCCGGGCGCGATCTGGCCATAACCCCGGACGGCCCGCAGGGCCCTCGCTATAAAGCCCAGATGGGTGCGGTAACTATTGCTGCCCGCACAGGACTACCGATAATACCAATGGCATTCGGTGCCTCTAAAAAAAAACTCTTAAATCCTGGGACGCATTTATCATACCAAAACCATTTTGCAAGGGCGTCTTTATCTGCGGCGAACCTATAAGGGTCTCCAAGGGCGACTCCTCCGAAACACTTGAGGCGGCACGTCAGGAGCTGGAAAAACGACTTAACGAGACGACCCAAAGGGCCGACAGCTACTTTGATTAAAGAACCAATACTGCTGCGGTTAGAATCTCTCAAATTGCTTTAAGCGTCTTACCGCTGCCTGTGGCAGCGAGGTTTACTAATGTACATAATCTACGATATTATCTTATATCTGGCCTCGCTCGTCTTTATTCCTATCTTTATAGTAAAGATGATAAAGACCGGCAAGTACCGTGCCGGCAACTTGGAAAGGCTCGGCTTTATTAGTCGCAGCAAGACAAGCCGCGTAACAGGTAACCGTACGATCTGGATCAATGCGGTCTCGGTCGGTGAGACAAAGGCGGTCTTACCACTGCTGCGTGCCTTCCGCGCTCAGCACCCTGATATAAAGATTGCATTTTCCACCAACACAAAGACAGGACAAGAGGTCGCCCAGAAAGAAGCCAGCGATCTGATAGACCTGCTCTTTTACTATCCCTTTGATTATTCCTGGGTCATCAAGAGAATCCTTAATCAACTAAGGCCAGAGGCCTTTATTGTAGTTGAAAAAGAGGTCTGGCCAAATACGATGCGCCTGACAAAAGATCGCGCCATACCGTCTATTGTCGTAAACGGAACGATCTCTGAGAGATCTTTTAAGAGCTATCAGAGAATCCCTTTTCTATTTAAAGATACCTTTTCCAATATCAGGGCCTACTGCGCGCGCACAGAAGAAGACCGCAGAAAGGCACAGAAGCTTGGCACATCCTCGGTAATACTGACCGGCGACCTTAAATTCGACTCCACGCCGCCGGTACTGTCTGAGGCTGAAAAAGCAATGCTCGCAAAAAAACTCTTTATAAAAAAGGACGAGATTATCATCGTCGCCGGCAGCACCCACAAAGGCGAAGAAGAAATAATCCTTAGCAGCTTTAAAGAGCTAAAAAAAGACCATCCCAAGCTCAGGTTGATTCTCGCCCCGCGCCACCCCGAAAGGTTCGACGATGTAGCAAAGCTTCTAGCTTCAATGCAGCTTGACTACATAAAGCGTAGCCTTATGAACGAGACCAACAGTCGCTCTCCGGCCGATGTTATTCTCCTGGATACTATGGGAGAGCTTGGCCTCTTATATTCACTTGCAACCGTTGCCTTTATCGGTGGGTCTTTGGTGGACGGCATCGGAGGGCACAACCTGCTGGAGCCGGCCTTCTTCTCCAAGCCGGTCCTCTACGGCCCTTACATTGATACTTGCCTCTCTATGGCCAAGCTACTTGAGGCAGAAGGCGGCTCAGTACGGATTACCGAAACAACCCTTAGCAGTGCCCTCGATGACCTCTTAACTGACACAGAAGGCACGGCCAAGATGGGCTCTTCCGCATACCTTGCCGCCACCAGTGGCACAGGGGCGACAGAGAAGACCCTGGACGTTATAAACTCTCTTATCTAACCTTTACAGGACGCACCGGCATGGAAAAATCATTTAAAGATAAGATAGATGAGATCATCTGGGACGAAGACTCAGGGCCTTTCCGATACCCTCTGCTCACGCTCTTCTCTTTTATATACTGCCTGCTTACCAGAGTAAGGTTGCTTCTTTATAGGGCCAAGATCCTGAGCTCAAAGAAGCTCCCCTGCCCCGTCATCTCGGTCGGCAATATTACGGCAGGCGGGACGGGTAAGACGCCGATAGTATCGGCCCTCTGCCAGATGCTTACCGCAAAGGGGCTAAGTGTTGTCGTCTTGAGCCGTGGCTATAAACGTCAGAGCAGCGGAGTTCTGGTCGTCTCTGATAAAAACTCCGTCCTGCTGGATGTTAAAGAGGCCGGAGACGAACCATACCTGCTTGCCACAAAATGCAAAGGCACTCCGATAATCGTCGGCTCTGATCGCTTTCAGTCAGGCACGCTGGCAGTTAAGCGGTTCTCTCCTGATCTGATAATTCTGGACGACGGCTTCCAACACATCAAGCTCAAGCGAGACCTGGACCTCTTGCTCTTTGACGCTCAGCGTGCAATGGGTAGCGGACGTATGCTGCCAAGAGGGCCGCTGCGCGAGCCCAAATCATCGATACGCAGAGCAGATATTGTTATGATTAAGGGCAAAGGTAGACTTCAACAAACGCACAGCTTTGATCAAAAGACATTTACCTTTAACTACGCGCCGACCAAGCTAATTGATCTGGCCGACAACAGCTCTCGCGACATAAATAGACTTAAGGGTAAAAAAGTCCTTGCCCTATCGGCACTGGCCAATACCGAGTCCTTCTACCTGACCCTAGAAAGCTGCGGAGCAAAGATCGTAGAGACACTCAGCTACCCGGACCATCACTGGTTTCTGCCAACAGATGTAGCGCAGATAAAAGAATATGCGCAGGGCCTGGATTTTATCGTAACGACCGAGAAGGATATGGTCCGCCTCGATCCATCTGATTTTACAAAGTTTTCCGTCTTGGCCATAGCCATTGAGGCCCGAATAACCAACGCAAGCAGCCTTCTGGAGATTATAGAATCCAAGCTTCCTCAGAAAAACAAATAAGCACAGACGCATCAAGGGTTGCAGAAAATGCCAATTGTGGTAAAATATAATCGTAGAAAGATTTACCCGGTTAATAAAGCTTGATTAAACGTTGCCCGAAGTAACGCGAGTGCACGTACGAACCAACCGTTGGAGGCTTGAGGGTCTCCAGATCTTAGCGGTGGGAAAGCACTTCGAGGCAACGTTTTTTTATACCCAAAAACAGACTTTATTTTTACCGACAATCACAGTTAGTAATATCCTTACCTGCTTATTGGAAGGGGATAGGGCCCGGTGGCCCTGCGGGTCTTCAAAACCCGATAGTCGTCTTGACAGGGGACTGGAAGGTTCGACTCCTTCCCCCTTCCGCCAAAGATTAACTCAATTCTTCTAACCCACTCTCAAATACCCACTTGTCAATCCTGCTGATAATTCATATAATAACTCCACTTACGGCCTTTAAATCCACAACACAACGGAGATAGAATCAATGCAGACCGAGCTAAACGAACTACTGGAAATACTCTATAGAAGATCCTTTCGCTATGACCCTGACCACGGCTTTAAACTTTCCTCAGGAGGCACCAGCGATATATATGTGGACGTTAAAAAAACCGTCTTAAGTGCCGAGGGCATCATGCTTGTCGGCAAGGCCATCTTTGAAAAGATCAAAGACGACAATATCGACGGCATCGGTGGCCTGACACTTGGCGCAGACCCGCTGGCATATACCACGGCCTATACCTCGTGCCTGGCCGGTAAACCGCTGGATGTCTTTATCGTTCGTAAAGAACCAAAGAAGCACGGCACGCAACGCGCGATAGAAGGCTCACTGGAAAAAGGCGCGCGTGTTGTCGTAGTAGACGACGTTGTAACCACAGGCGGGGCTACTGTAAAGGCCATAGAGAGCGTAATAGCAGCGGGCTTTACCGTTGTAAAGGCCGTCGTCCTCGTAGATCGTCAAGAAAAAAATGGCAGGCAGAATATAGAAAAATTCTGCCCCGTCGAATCAGTCTTTACCAGAGAAGACCTACTCAAACTTCAAGCCAAGACCAACTCTTAACAGACCATAAGCAGGAGTTTTTATGCAGCCTAAAGACAGAATTATCTTTCCACTAGACCTTCCATCCTCTAGCGAGGCACTGGGTTTTGTAAAACTCTTGAAGGACCAGGTAGGTGTCTTTAAGATCGGACTTGAACTTTTTGTAGCCGAGGGTCCGGCCATCGTCGAGGCCGTTAAAAAAGAAGCCCCCAATGCAAAGATATTCCTTGATATGAAGTTCCATGATATACCCGAGACCGTGAGGCGAGCGCAGCGAGCAGCGACTAATCTCGGCGTTGATTTCATAACCGTCCACTGCGACGGAGGTGCCGAGCTACTTGGTGCTACTAACGCAGAAGCGGGTGGCGCAAAGATCCTTGGCATAACAGTCCTTACCAGTACCGGCGCAGATGAGCTGGCCGCAGCCGGGCTTCGCCCGGAGCTATGCGACCCTGAAAAACTCGTCCTGCATCGCGCGGCCCTTGCAAGAAAAGCAGGCCTCGCAGGCGTGGTATGCTCTGGCCTTGAGGTTGCGGCGATAAAAGAAAAATTTGGTTCTGAACTTATCACCGTAACTCCAGGGATAAGACTCGCCACCAATGACGTAAAGTGTGACGATCAAAAAAGAATCGTAACACCCGCAAAGGCCGTCCAAAACGGTGCGGACTATATAGTCATCGGCAGACCCATCAGAGATGCCCCGGACCCGGCCCTGATTGCCACCAAGATAGCCCTAGAAATAGAAGAGTCTACCAAACCGTAAGATATACATTTGATTACAATTCACACCACACAACCTCCTATCTGTCAAGTTTAGTAACATTAATTCACATTGCTTGACAAAGTATCCTTATTCTGTTATATATGTCTTATAGGTTATCTTTACCCATCAATGACACTTATCAATGCTGATACAAGGGCTGGGAGCAAGATGACAGAAAAACAGAACCTGAAAGACACTCTAGAGCAAAAAGTGAAAAGAAATACTAACAGGGATAACCTAAAGAGCGTTGGGCGGCGCATCTGTACTATTCGCAATAACTACACGCTCACGCAGCAACAGATGGCAGACAAACTTCTCATCTCTCGCAACTATCTCTCTGAGTTAGAGAACGGTCGCAGAGTTCCACCCGGACCGATATTGGTTGCCCTTGAGGCCGTCTTTATGGCCAACCGGGAATGGATATCAAATGGCTCGGGCGAGATGCTAAAGAGTAGTGCCGACAAAGCACTCAAGGCGCGTGGCGTGGAGCATGAAGATATAGTAGAGCTACTAAAAGGTTTTAGGGCCATGTCCTCTGACGGCAGGAAAAAACTTATGAATATAATGAGAATCTTTATAATAGTTGAAAATAAAGAACAACAGCACGGCAATTCATAGATGGCTTTGCCTTATCTCTTAAACTTTAAAAAACATACCGTATAGACAGTCTATTCAAAATAATGCTTTTCTGGCATTTGGCAAATAGATAGAGATTAAAAAGCTGAGCTTTTTAATCTCCCCTCTTACTCTTAAGACCGTAACCTAGATAATTTATAGAGGTATCCGCACTAATACGAAAACCAAAGCTTAAAGGATTAAAGCTCATCCCCTTTATCTCTTCGGTCTCGACCGAATTATCTCTTAGTATCCGTACAAGCTCAGAGGGTCTTACGAACCTCGACGAGTCGTGAGTGCCCGGAGGTATCATACCCAGAATATCTTCGGCGACAAAGACCGCTAAAAACTTTGCACGCAATGTCTTATTAATCGTACTGAAGAAAAATATTCCGCCGGGCTTTAACATACTAAGCGCGTCCTTTAGAAAACCTTCGAGGTCATATACATGCTCGACGACCTCAGAACAAGCTATAGCGTCATAATATTCAGGGCGTTCTTTCGCAAGATCAGCTACGGTAGATACCATGTACTCTATCTCCAAGCCGCCATCAGCTGCGTGTTCCGAGGCGGCCTCTATCGCAGTCGAAGCCAGATCTATCCCTGTAACCACGCCCCCGGCTCCGGCAAAACTCTCGGATAAGATACCGCCGCCGCAGCCGATATCGAGCAGACGTTTACCGGCGAGACCTCCGGCACAGGCCTCGGCCTTTTCAGAGAAGTAACCAAAGCGCAGCGGGTTAATGGTATGCAGGCTCTTAAGCCTGCCTTCCGGGTTCCACCAATCTTTTTTAAATCTATCGAAATGTTCTTCCACAATAATCCTTTCTCGCCACAGCTGCCTGTTGTCAAGCAAAGCTACTCAAAGCCATAAGAACGCCACTTGCCCGTAACAAGCTCTCTGGTCTCCTCGTCCATCTCAAGCTTCTCACCCCACTCACGAGTAACCTCTGGCGGAATCTTATTGGTAGCGTCAATGCCGAGCTTACTGCCAAGGCCTTCCTTTGGTGATGAAAAATCAAGGTAGTCAATCGGCGTATCCTCGACAAACATACTATCGCGCTTCGGATCTACGCGCGTTGCCAGAGCCCAGATTACATCATCCCAGTTCTGCACATCTATATCCTCGTCAACGACGATTATATATTTTACATATAGGAACTGCTTCAAGATACCCCAGAGCCCCATCATTATCCTTTTGGCATGGCCGGGGTATTCTTTCTTTATCGATACAACAGCGATCCTATAAGAGACGGCCTCCATTGGCAGACAAAAATCGACTATCTCCGGGAAGTTCAGGCGAAGTGTCGGCAGGTAGAGGTCATTTAAGATAGTCCCTATAACGGCATCTTCCTTCGGTGGCCTACCGGTAATCGTCGCCAGATACATCGCGTCACGTCGGTGCGTTATCGCCTTTACGTGAAAGACAGGGAAAGGCTCTGCGCTATTGTAATAACCTGTATGGTCTCCGAACGGGCCTTCCAGCGCGGTCTCGCCGTGGCGCAGCTCGCCTTCTATTATAATCTCTGCTGTAGCCGGAACCTTAAGCGGTACTGTTTTACACTCTACCAGCTCTACTGATTTCTTCCTTAATACTCCTGCAAAGAGGTACTCACCGAGATCTTCCGGCAAAGGCGTAACCGCAGCTATAGTCGTTGCAGGCTCACACCCAATGGCTATGGCAATCGGCATTGGCTCGCCCTTTTCTTCCCACAACCTCTGATGCTTAGCACCTCCGCGTTGCGCCAGCCAGCGCATGATAGCACGGCTAGAGTCAAGCTTCTGCATCCTATAGACACCTACATTAAAAGCACCGCCCTCAGGGGCCTGCGTAACGACCAGAGGCCATGTAATGAGCGGCGCGGCATCTCCGGGCCAACACTTCAAGATCGGCAGAATATCGAGGTCTGCATCAGCACCGGTCAATACTACCTCCTGACACGGGCCACGGCTAATGGTCTTAGGGCCGATAGTCAGCATTTTTTTAAAGAAAGGAATCTTCTTTACAGCATCCCAAAGCCCTTCCGGCGGCTTTGGTCGCTGAAGCATAGCAATGAACTCGGCAAGCTCTTTAAGCTCGGCCTCTTCTATGCCAAGGCCAAGCGTCACCCTCTCACGAGTTCCGAAGAGGTTCGCTATAACCGGAAACTTAGAGCCCTTGACATTTTCAAACAAAACGGCAGGGCCGCCGCTTTGGACCAGACGATCCATTATCTCGGCTATCTCAAGCTCTGGATCTACCTCGACCGAGACCCGCTTAAGCAGGCCGTCGCTCTCCAGTTTATTCAGGAAATCCCTAATATCATTAAATACCATAATCTTCTAGATCTCCCCTGCGCATAAAAACCATTAGACGGAAAGACTTATATCCACGACGATAAAGACAAGTAAGATAAGCCCGCCCCATGCATTCATGCAAAACCCCCTGTACGCCACACCACGCACAGGCCTTTTCTTTACCATAAAGGTAGCTACCATAAAAACGGCAAAAGAAAGTCCCACTCCGAGATAGTAAAAGACTCCAAGCCCCGCACCGTAACCAGCAAAAACAAGAGCTAGCAACATCAAGGCATAGATTATAACCAGGGCCTTATAAACATGCGTACCAAAGTATATCGCCGTTGATTTAACCCCTACTCGCCTATCGTCCTCTATATCCATTAAAGCATAGATCGTATCATATGCCATTGACCAAAAGATATTAGCAACAAAGATAAGAACAGGGATTATGGAGATACTGCCACTGACGGCTGCCCATGCCATCACAGCCCCCCAGCCAAAGGCCATACCCAATACGGTCTGCGGAAAGTGGCTGACCCTCTTTACTAAAGGATAACCCGCTGCCAGAGCAAGAGCTACGAAAGACAACCCTATCGTAAGGCGGTTTAAGGTCAATACCAGCACAAAAGAAATGAGGACAAAGACCACAAATACAATAACCGCTTCGGTAACGGTAAGCCGCCCGTCTGCCAGAGGACGCGTCTTTGTTCGCTCCACAAAACCATCAAAACGCCTGTCTGCTATATCATTGATAGCGCACCCGGCGCTACGCATCAGGAAAGCACCAATGATAAAAACCAAGAGATGATGCAGTTCTGGACGTCCTTCCGCTACAATAAATAAAGACCAGAGCGTCGGTGCCAAGACCAGAAGAGTCCCGTACTGACTGCGCAGCCTTATCAGATCTGCGACGGCCAGCAACTTGGATCTCTTATCTATTGTAGACACCTGAACACCTGCCTTTGATACCACCTGTAAAACCTCTATGCGCCTTTGGCGTAA
>CAZUFI010000027.1:0-14322 GCA_964618745.1 uncultured Thermodesulfobacteriota bacterium
CGTTGATGCACGCTCTTTATAAACCAGAGTGCGCTCTTGAACTTATCCTGCACATAGCCCTTGACCTCTGTAGCCTGCGCACCGTTTGAGCCAAGCATCTGCCTGTAATAAGAACTAATCTTAAGCCTTGGCAGCCCCGCGTCATTGAGCAGCACAATATATTCCCCTCCAACACGCTCGATATGGGCATCCGGGATAACAACACGGGCCTCTTCCGTACCAAAACCAGAGCCAGGCATAGGGTTGAGCTGGCCGGTTATTACCAGTGCCGCCTCTACGACCTCATCAATCGTAACGCCAAGGGCACGGGCCATTACCTTATAGTTCTTCGTAGCAAGGTTTTCGAGCTGACCGATTATTATAGCCTCTACCAGAGGATTTTCATCAGGCAGACGACGGGCCTGCAAACAAAGACATTCCTTGGTTGTGCGTGCGCCGATCCCCGGTGGATCAAAGCTTTGAACAATATTCAAAGCACTCTTAACAATAGATTCGTCAACAGCGATAAGGACGGCGATCTCGGCAACAGCGCAGTCCTTAACCTCAGCCTCGCTCACGCCATCTTTGCAATCGACCATACGCAGGTAACCTTGGTCATCTATATTGCCTATTATAAACTCGGCGACCTTACGTTCAACATCTGCAACTAAAGCCAACACACCTAATTGATCCGAGAGATGCTCGCGCAGGCTCTTATCACGCACCACCTGAGACTCAAAGACGGCATCGTCATCTCTCTGGCTAAAGTCAAGGGAAGACCCCTTCTGCCCCTCTCCCCCCGCGAGATACTCCTGCCACTCGACCTCGGACTTCTCGGCCTCTGCCTCTGCCGTGGGTTTAGTCTCTACGCCATCGACCTCACCCTGATCCTCCAGGACCGGGTTCTGCTCCAACTCTTCACGCACGGCATCGACAAGCTCCTGGCGCGAAAGCTGCAAGAGCTTGATAGCAAGCTGAAGCTGAGGGGTCAACAATAGCTTCTGTGATAACCGTAGTTCCTGTTTTAGCTCATAAGCCATATTTTCTTCGTTGCTTCCTTACTGGTTTGCAGGTTCAGCACCTGGCCGAGAACAACTGGCTAACCGAGGGCAACTGGCCGACCAAGGGCAACTGCCCCCTGACAAAGCCCGCAGAGACAACAAGGACTCGGCTACATCCTAAACTTCTCACCAAGGTAGACCTCCCTTACAAGCTTGCTGGCAAGCAACTCTTGTGGCTTACCGTCCTGCAGAATACGCCCCTGATCTATTATATATGCTCTATCACAGATCCCAAGGGTCGCCCCGACGTTATGATCTGTGATTAAGATGCCAATCCCTTTATCCTTCAAAGCCGTTACAATACCCTGAATATCCTCGACCGCTATAGGGTCTATCCCGGAAAACGGCTCATCAAGCAGCAAAAACGCCGGTGTATTGACCAGAGCCCTTGCTATCTCGACCCTGCGCCGCTCACCGCCCGAGAGCGCGTAACCCTTTACCGTTGCTATATGCGAGATACCCAGCTCTTCCATCAGCTCATGACAACGCTCGTCTGCCTCTTTTTTGGAGATATCCAGATACTCCAGTATTGCCTTGAGGTTCTGCTCAACAGTGAGCTTTCTAAAGACGGAATGCTCCTGCGCCAAATACCCGATACCACGCCTTGCCCTTTCATGCATAGGGATGCCGGTCAGATCATCGCCATCAAGATGCACACTGCCAACATCCGGGACAACAAGCCCAACAATCATATAAAAAGTAGTTGTCTTTCCCGCACCGTTAGCGCCTAAAAGCCCGACGACCTCCCCGGAATTAACCGAGAGACTAACGCCACCGACTACTGTTCTGCCTTTATAGGCCTTAACGAGCCCGCTGACATTGAAACTCCTCACTAATATGCCCTTGTGCTCCGGACGAGCCTTCGCCCGAGCATTCCTTATTTTCTTTCTGTGGTATTATCACGGCCCTAACCCTCTTATCGCCGCCCTCAACCATAACATTATCACTATCGAGGTAGAAGATAATCTTCTCGCCCCTTACTATATCTCCGCACTGCATCGCAGCGGCATTGCCGGTTATAATCAACTCGCCGCCGGCCTTGTCATATACTATCTTATCGCCCCGGGCTCTGCTGCCTTCCTGCACGATCCTTGCGTTGCCAATGGCCACGATATTCCGCACCTGCTGGCTCTTATCATAAAAAACATGCAACTCATCGCTGCACATCAGATGGTCCTGCTCTGCGACGACATTGCCCCTGAAGATAACTACCCCTTCTGAGCGCAGGCTCTCCATAGTATCGGAGTGAACAGTAACCGGCTTGTCATTATTTTTGGTCTCTTTGGCTGCTTTAGTTTTGTTATTTTCATCTGCCGCCAAGACAGAAGACGGCACAACAGCGGCATAAGCAAAGACCGCTATAATAATTATAGCCCAAACCAGAGCACGAGAGCCGCCAAGCATGGCGTTATCAGATAGAACCTTTCTTAAAGACAGTTGAGACCTCACTTAAGACCTTTATATTTTCTTTGGCCATATCCATCACCAGACCACGCCCTGTAATATCGGCACGCTGCGAGGTCATCTTAAAGCGGCTTTTTGTCTGCACCACGCCGCTCTTGGCCGAATACCTGAGAATATCAGTGCTGAGACTAAAATCATCTTTATCCGAGACCACAACGACATCGCCCTTTATAACGACATCCTCGGTCTGTGCGTTATAGCTACCCTCACGCCCGGTCATAGTATAGACAGCACCGTCTTTCGTATAGTAAATAACAGTGACATTGGTCAGATCTATATCTTCTCTGCCCCTTACCTGAAAACCCTTATCAGCCTCAAGCTCCCACTCCAGCCTATCACCACGAGTCCCGGAGTACCTGACCCTATCTATAGTAGAGCCCTCGCTCTTGGTAATCGTATAGTCATTGATCGTAACCTCTTTAAAGCCTGAGCTTACATAGACGGCCACGGCCAACCCCACTATCGAGATGGCGATAAAAACAAATAATAATAATCTTAGACGACGGTTCATTATACTATTAAAAAACCAAACCCCAGCCGGCACCGTAACGGCACAGGGCATGGGGTTTCCTAGTTAAAATTATAACATCCACCCTATGGGGTGTAAAGGCTTTTATACCCTGTAGCACTCGGTGACCTCTTCCCATTTACCTTGAATTTTCAGAATGATTTCAACTACTTCTCTTACCGCACCACCCCCGCCCGGGGCCTGAGTAACACAATCAACAACTGCCCTTACCTCTGCCACAGCATCACTTGGCGCAGCCGAGAAACCAGCCCTTACCAGCACAGGCAGGTCTATCAGGTCATCCCCTACATAGGCCGTCTCAGCCGGGTTCAGGCCGAGCTTCCATAGCAGTTCTTCATAGATTACGAGCTTTGTAAGTGCCCCCTGATACAGATGCTTGATACCAAGCTCCTTACACCTGCGCTCTACGATACTGGAGTTACGTGCCGTAATAACGGCAAGATCAATACCGGCCCTCATAAGCAGCTTTATCCCGTGACCATCACGCGCATTAAAGCTCTTATACTCCCGACCGTCATCGCTATATGTAATCGCCCCGTTTGTAAGTACCCCGTCAACATCCAGGACCAGAAGCTTTATCTCATTTATCTTCTTTGCCATATCAGCTGAGACCGTCTGCGGCGAACCGCTATCAGCACCGCCCTCGCACTCAATACCCTCTTCCTTCATCTGAGATACTCCTTATCAGTAAACTGTTGTCAAGTTAGGCCGCCGCGACACCTGCGACCTTCAGCGACTAAATCGACTCTATCTTCATGGTTATCGTGAATTTATCATCATGGTTTATAAGTTCTTCGACAGCGACGAGAAGAATCAGCGAAGACCCCTGATAATTACGCTCAAAACCAGCCTCGGACAAAGATACCGTCTCTATCGGATAACGCCACAACGTAGCCGGGCGGCTTAACTCAAAGCCAACCCGCAGCTTTGAATACTCATCGACGAGCACAAAAGACTCTATATCAGGGTCTACTCCCTTCTGCCCAAGGCCATGCTTGATGCCGCTCCCTGCTACCTCCAGAAAACAAGCAGGCCCGCCGCACCCGGGCAGGCAGAGATTAAACTCCACGGCCATCATCACGCCATCTAATGAATCGTCGTAAACGCCCTTTAGCTCATAGGATGCGCTAAAACCACCTGCATTGCTGGTGTTACTCCCCTTGCCCCCCTTACCAAAGGCCAAGGTTTTGGTTACCCGCAAAGGCCGACCATCCAAGAGACCATCTCGCTTTAAGATCAGCTCCCTATCGCCGACCTCATGGGTAAATTCACTGTCAAAAAAGTCACCCAACTCGCCGCAGCTCGTAGCGACGAGGCCATCAAGATCCGTGCCTTTTGGCAAGAAACGCTCGCGCAGAGAGCTTCGCCTAACCTTGTCAAAGACTAGCCCTTCGGCCAACCCCTCCTCCTTCATTACCACGGCCCCGTGAATACTCTTTACATCGTCGTCACCATCGCTGTCGCTGCCTGCGGCCTTAAGCTTTTCATGATACCCCTCATACCAGCGAGATAACGTATTGCCTATATTGATGGCTCCGGGTTTGTAGTCTATCTCATAGATACTACCGCCGTGGCGAGGACTGATATATAGATTAAGCTTACTGCAACTGACCTCTACCTCTTCATGGGTATCGGCATCTATATCGGCGATGATAATATTTACCTCCGCACCGTGCATCGCCTCCTCAGCAGCGGCCTCTGCCTTTAAAATATGCTCGTAGACGGCAAACCTAAGGTGCGGCAGATATAGCCCGCCAAAGACCCCGTGCCAATAGGCATCATTGGCCTGGGCCCGGTAGATATGATCCAGAGCCTCCGGCGATGCGTCTTTACCAAGCTTCATCGAGGCAAGCAACATCCGCTTATGCATCCAGTCGGCCTCGGGGTACTTGGAAAAGAAGTTTCGCCACGTCCCGCCCATGCAATACTGTAAGATACGCTCGCCTTCAGGGCCACGCTGCTTCAGTTCTTCATGAAGTCTCGCATAGTCATTGGCGACGACCGGCGGCAGAGACCACTCGCCCATCTCCATATAAGAGGTCGTTGGCAGATAGACCCTGCCAAGTGATTCCTGCGTATCGATCATCTCGGAAAAGGTCACGGGTTTAATCCACTGCGAGCACTCCTCTAATTTATCAAGGAAGCTATCGATCCAGCCGTCATCATATACCCACTTTGCCGTCCCCGGCCAGACACCGAACTTCTCACCATCATCGGCAAAGATAGCCACGCGCCGCTGCCCGCTATCTTCAATTCCTTGCATATATTCTTCAAATTTATCAGCGGTATCAAAGGGGATAAGATACCTGAGTCGTTCACTGCCGGGAAAGACCTTTACAGGATATCCAAGCTCTTCGGTAACATAATAACCATATAGATCGTCTTGCCTAATTCCACTTTTAATAAAATGATAATCATCTACTACAACATACTCAACACCGGCCAGATGCAGGTCACGAGGCAGGGTCGGATCCCATACACGCTCGGCGAGCCAGATCCCGCGCGGCCTTACATTAAATAACCGCTCGATATTATCTGCCATTAGCCTTATCTGACCAGCCCTATCATCAGCCGGTATAACGGCAAGGACCGGCTCGTAATAACCCCCGCCCATAACCTCAAGCTGGCCTCGCCCAGCCATCACACGCATCTTTTCAATATACTCGGGGTGGACCCGCTCCAGCCATTCCAACAGAAAACCCGTGGTATGAAGAGAGAACTTTACCGACGGTCTCTCCAGAAGCTTATCCAGAAATGGCAGATATGCCTTTTTATAGGCATCTTCCATCACCTCATCAAAGTTACCGACTGGCTGGTGGTTATGTATACATAAGACAAAATACGTCATAAAAGCTCCACTACGTGGACAACCATTGCATCAACGCCGTAACGATGCAGTGCGTCCTTTAGTTGGATTATACACCCAGGGCACGCCGTGGCAACTATATCAGCACCGCTGCCCCTTACGCCTTCTGCCTTTACCCGGGCAATCTCTATCGACAACTCATAGTTGGAAAAAGCCAGCCCGCCGCCAAGGCCACAACACTTGCACGGATGCTTCATCCCTACAAGCTCAAGCCCAGAGCTCTCAAGCAGAATTCTAGGCTCTTCAGCTATCCCCTGATAACGCCTTAAATGACACGGGTCATGGTAAGTCACCTTACTGCCCTCTTGCGTTATAATAGGCCTTTGATTATCCTCGATATCTTTAACCGGGATATCCCCCTCCGGGGCTATCAGCTCGGTTATGTCACGCACCTTTGCGACAAAAGCATCGATACGTTTTGCCATCTCCGAGTCGTCTTCACCGCTGTCGCAGAGCAGGTCTTTGAATACATCTTTTAAGGCATGACTGCAGGTAGCGCAAGAGGTCACTATATAATCACAGTCTTCTTTTTCAAAGACCTCAAGGTTTTTAAGGGCATGATCTCTGGCTGTCTTCTGATCTCCGGCAGAGAGTGCCGGGATGCCGCAGCAGCTCTGCGCCTTTGGTATGCTCACCGTTGCGCCACTTCGCTCCAGAACCCTGACCGTTGCCTCGCCGATATCAGGCAGGAAATAATTAACCCCGCAACCGACAAAGAAAGATACCTTTGGTTTTGCCGACCGTTGCGAAGGGCCGCTCTTGCGGTCCTTCGCGGTCTTACTCTCCATAAAGAACTTCTCCGGCAGATTAGGCACAAGCCTGCCTCCACCGATAAGCGGGAGAGAAAACCTGCTGACCAGAGCGTGTTCGATAGTACTACCTTTAAAGATAAGGCCTTGCAGCTTTGAGGCGATCTTCATCGACAAAGGGCGCAGCCGCTCGGAGCCCATTAGATTTTTTATAGCAAGAGAGACAAAAGGAGAGAGGCCTTGCTTTGCGATATAACCCGTACGAGCCGCCAGTATCAGCGCAGGGACATCTACGTCATTGGGGCAGTTACTATGGCAAGACCCACAGAGCGTGCAGTCTTTCACATACTTCTGAAATGCAGGGCCAAAAGGAGTGCCACCTGTGCCGGCCTCTTTAAGGCTCGTCTCGGCGAGTGTAACCCGCCCGCGCGGCCCTCCGCCCTCACGCCTGAGAATCTCATAGGACGGACAGAAGCTCTTGCAGGTTCCGCACCTTACGCACTTAGAGGCTATAGCTAAAAGTTCTTCAACACTCTTCATATATAATCAATAATATCCTTTTTGAAATCAGTCATATTATAAAAACACATCACCCAGCAGGAAATATCTTACCAGGGTTTAAGATCCCTCTCGGATCAAGTGCTTCTTTTATGCGCTTCATCGCCTCTATCGTGGTAGCACCTAACTCCATATCAATATACGGCATCTTGGTCGTACCCACTCCGTGCTCACCAGAGATCGTCCCGCCTAGCGAGATCGTCAGCTTAAATACATCTTCTACCGCACGCAGCCCTTTAGCGCAGTCCTCTTCGTCGTCTTTATCGACCATAATATTTACATGGATATTACCATCGCCTGCGTGACCAAAGCTCGCGATAATAACCCCGCGTGCTTTTGATATCTGCTCAACACCTGTTATCAGCTCTACGAGTTTAGAACGAGGCACAACTACATCTTCATTTAATTTAAGCGACTTAAGCCTCTTGAGCGCAGGGGAGATCGAACGCCTGACCTTCCATAGGTCACGCACCTCAAACTTATCCGTAGCAGCCCTGAACTCAGTCGAAGAATTCTCTTTACAGATCACCTCGATATCAAGGACGTCTTTTTCTACGCTCTCGCTACGCCCGTCTACCTCTATAAGCAAGACGGCCTCTACGCCGCCAAGCCCCATATGGGTAAAGTCATCAACACAACGCAGCGATGCGTTATCGATAAGCTCAAGCGTAGAGGGGACAATACATCTGCGAATAATATCGGTTACCGTGCGGGCTGCGTCTTCGAGCTTGGCGAATTTAACGAGCATCATCTTACGGGTCTCGGGCTGTGCGATCAGCTTTAGCTGCGCCTTTGTCACAACACCGAGCGTGCCCTCACTGCCAACGATCAGGCGGGTCAGGTCATAGCCAACGACCCCCTTAAGCGTCTTACCGCCGGTCTTTATAATCTCGCCTGTTGGCAGAACGACCTCAAGGCCCAGGACATAATCTCGCGTCACGCCGTACTTAACGGCCCTTGGCCCTCCGGCGCACTCGGCGATATTACCGCCGATAGTAGAGAACTTAAAACTCGTCGGATCAGGCGGATAAAAAAGCCCATGCCTCTCGACCGCTGCCTGCAGGTCTCCGGTTATAACTCCAGGCTCTACCTCTGCCGTAAGGTTATCGGTATCTATCTCGATTATCTTCTTCATCCTCTCGGTCGAGAGAATCAACCCACCACCGACAGGCAATGAGCCACCGGTAAAGCCCGTCCCGGCGCCGCGCGCGACAACAGGGAAACCCCTGAGATTAGCAAGCTTGAGTATAGCGGATATTTCTTCTGGAGTTGCAGGAAAGGCCACGGCCTCGGGAGGGACGATCTTATTTGTAGCGTCAAAAGAATAGCAAAGAATATCTTCTCTTAGAAAGGAAATATTATCACGGGCCAGCAAAGCCAGCAGTTCTTTCTGTACTGAGGCGGTAATAGGTCTTAGGCTCTCTGCTAACATAGACTAAAATCTCCTGACGGTTTTGCAGGCACAACATAAAGTAAGCACCAAAAAACCTAACCGTTTACTTTTCGTCAGGTTTCTTAATCACATACCCAACGCCTCTGACCGTATGAATAAGCTTTTTGGTCGGATCTTTATCGACCTTGTTCCTAAGGTGATTTATATAGACATCAACAACATTGGTCTCACTATCAAAGCCCTGATGCCAGACGTTCTCAGCAATAAGGGTACGGGACAGAACCCTTTCCGGGTTACGCAAGAGATACTCAAGTAAAGAATATTCCTTCAGTGTAAGCTCGATATCCTTACCATCCCTGCTTGCCTTACGTGTCATAGAATCAAGACTTAGCCCCTCATATTCAAGGATACTTGAAGCAACCTTTACAGAACCCCGGCGAAGTAACGCCCTGATCCTTGCAAGCAACTCTTCAAAGGCAAAGGGCTTGGTAAGGTAATCATCTGCACCGAGGTTTAGGCCACGCACCCTGTCCTCTACGCTATCGCGTGCGGTCAGCAAGATAACAGGGGCCTTTATTCCGTCTTCTTTGACGATCTTTAAGACCTCAAGACCGTCTTTTTTCGGTAACATAATATCCAGTATTATCATGTCATAGCTGCGTGAGAGCGCGAATTCTTCACCCTCTAAGCCATCGGCTGCAAGGTCCACGGTATAACCCTCTTGCTCAAGCCCTCTCTTTATAAAACCAGCTACCTTTCTTTCATCCTCTATTACTAGAAACCTCATTTTGATATCCTCTGAGTTGTCTTGTTTTTTAGAGATACAGGTAAGTTCCTGCGTGTCACCTTACCGATTGATACAAGTGTCATATCGGCTGGACGGAAGACCTTCGCAGCCGTCGCCTTAACCTGGCGAATCGTCAGTTTATCTATAGCCGCTACTACCTCTTGGACCGGAACGTACCTGCCGTAATAGATCTCATCACGGGCGAGCTTCATCATACGGCTATCGCTGGTCTCTAGCCCCAGCAGCATACCACCCTTAAGCTGCTCCTTTGCCCTATTGAACTCAAGCCTTGTAATATCGCCGGAGGCAACGGTCTTAAGCTCTTTTAAGATCAGGTTGATGACCTTTTTATAGTCCTTGGCCGAGGTCCCTGCATAAATAACAAAAGCCCCTGCGTCACGCACAAGACTCAGATACGAATAGACAGAATAAGCCAGACCACGCTTCTCCCTTATCTCCTGGAAAAGCCTGGAGCTCATCCCGCCGCCAAGAAGCGTATTTAAGATATAGAGCTTATAGCGATCAGGATGGATCTGCGAAGTAACAGGTAGCCCCATACACAAGTGTACCTGCTCCAGCGGTTTACGTACAAGCTTAACGCCCTTTGTCGGCTCTGGTGGCGTAACCAGCGCGCTACCTTCATCAGCACCACTACCAAGACCTGCCATGGCATTCTTTAAAAGCTGCATAACATTTTTATGTTTTGCACCGCCAGCGACTGTAACCAGCATATTCTCGGCAAAGTAACGTCGTTTATAAAAATCAACAACATCGTCTCTGGTAAAGCCCCCGACCGTCTTCTCCGTACCAAGGACCGGGCGACCCAACGGATGGCCCTTCCAGATATTCGCGGCAAAAAGATCATGGACAATATCATCGGGGGTATCATCGACCATGCTTATCTCCTGCAAGATGACAAGCCTTTCACGGTCAAGCTCCTCTTTATCAAAGGTAGAATTAATGACGATATCAGAGAGAAGATCAATTGCAAGCGGCAGGTCTTTATTCAGAACTTTAGCATAGTAGCAGGTATACTCTCGCCCTGTAAATGCATTAAGCACACCGCCAACGCCTTCCAGCTCCCCTGCGATATCCAGAGGCGTTCGCCTCTGCGTACCCTTAAAGAGCATGTGCTCGATAAAGTGAGAGATCCCGCGCTCTTTCAACGCCTCGTTCCTCGATCCATTCTTGACCCAGATGCCGACCGTAGTACTCAGCGCGTCATGCATCTGCTCGGTAATAACGGTTACTCCGTTTTTAAGACTGGCCTTCTCTATGGTAGACATAATTAATTATCTCCGTATACGCGTGGCCCTGTATGAGACGGGCGGCAAAAGACCTCTCCTAAAGATAACAACACAAAACAAAAAAAAGGGGGGCCAGGAGGCCCCCCAGCAATTACTGCTTGGTCAAGATTTATCAGAGCACTGCCCAAACACTATCAGAACACTGCCTAGGCACTGTCCAAACACTATTAGAAGACTGGCGACACCCTTTTTAAAACCTTTTTACTACGATGGCATCGTCTCGCCAAGTGCCTCTTTTCTCGAAAGCCTGATCTTTCCGGCCCTATCGATCTCCAGACACTTTACTATAACCTCATCACCCTCTTTAAGGATATCGGTTACGTTCTCTACACGCTCTTCGGCCAGCTGCGAGATATGCACAAGGCCATCGGTGCCAGGGAAGATCTCTACGAATGCACCAAAGTCCATGATCTTACGAACCGTGCCCTGATAGAGCTTACCTACCTCGGCTTCTTGTGTAAGGGCCTGAACCATCTTTATCGCCTTCTGCGCTGATTCTTCATCACAAGAAGCAATATTGACCTTACCTGTATCATCGATATCTATCTTAACGCCGGTCTCCTGAACAATACCCTTGATATTCTTACCGCCGGGGCCGATCACGTCTTTTATCTTTTCGGTCCTAACGTATATAGTAACTATCTTCGGCGCATACTCGGACATCTCGGTCCTCGGTGCTTTTATAGCCTCTTCCATCTTTCCGAGGATATGGATACGTCCTTCCTTTGCCTGATAAAGGGCCTCGCGCATAAGCTCAGCACTTACGCCGCTTATCTTTATATCCATCTGCAAGGCACTGATGCCTTCTGCCGATCCAGCTACCTTAAAGTCCATATCTCCGAGATGATCCTCGTCACCAAGGATATCGGATAATACAGAATAACGCTCACCTTCTTTGACAAGTCCCATAGCGATTCCCGCTACGTGACACTTTACCGGCACACCCGCGTCCATTAGCGATAATGACGCACCACATATAGATGCCATCGAAGAAGAACCATTTGATTCAAGTATATCAGAGACGACCCTTACTGTGTACGGGAACTCTTCTTCCTCACCCGGCATAGACTTTACCACGGCACGCTCTGCAAGAGCACCGTGACCGATCTCGCGACGACCCGGACTTCTCATAAACCTTACCTCACCGACAGAGAATGGCGGGAAGTTATAGTGAAGCATAAACTTCTTATAGTCCCAGCCCGAGAGAGCGTCTATCTTCTGCTCATCATCGCTGGTACCAAGCGTTGTAACAACTATTGCCTGTGTCTCGCCACGGGTAAACAAGGCCGAGCCATGTGTGCGGGGCAAAAGACCTACCTCGCAATTTATCTCCCTTACCTGCTTGGAGTCCCTGCCATCGACCCGAACGCCTGTAGAAAGTATCGCCTCACGCATCGTCGTATACTTAAGCCTACCGAATGCAGCCGAAACATCAGAGCCACGGCCCTCGAACTCTTCTGCGAGCTCGGCCTTAAGCTCGGCCTTTATCTCATCAAGCTTTGCGTAACGCTCCATCTTGGTTGCGATCTTAAGTGCGCCTGCTAGCTTCTCTTCAGCAAGCTCCTTAACGCGTGCCTCAAGCACGGTATCAACCTCAGGCAGAACGACCTCAATAGCGGTCTTACCGCTATCAGTGCGCATCTGCTCCTGGATGGCAAGCACTGGCTTCATGCTCTCCTGCGCAAAACCAAGTGCGTCTATCATCGTATCTTCGCTCAGAAAATCAGCACCACCCTCGACCATCAAGATACCATCGGTCGCACCGGCGACCAAAAGATCAATATCGCTCTCTTTCTGCTGCTCTAGAGTTGGGTTACAGACAAAGTTGCCATCGATACGCCCAACACGGACAGCTGCAATTGGTTTTGTAAAAGGTATATCAGAGATACGCAGTGCCATTGACGCGCCAACCAGCGCACAGAGCTCTGGATCATGCTCGGTATCAGCACTCATTACGGTTGCGATGACCTGCGTCTCATGGGCATAGCCGTCTGCGAAGAGCGGCCTTAATGGCCTGTCGATCAGTCGCGAGCAGAGGACTTCTTTCTCGCCCGGACGGCCCTCACGCTTGAAGAATCCACCCGGAATCTTACCGGCTGCGTAACGCATCTCTACATAGTTAACAGTTAAAGGAAGAAAGTCCAGACCCTCTTTTGGTTGAGGTGCGCGACATGCCGTAACGAGCACGACCGTATCGCCGTACCTTACCGTAACCGAACCGCCGGTCTGTCTTGCCATCTTGCCGGTCTCTATCTTTAAAGTTCTTCCACCAAAATCTACTTCGTAATTTTTCACCATCTTAATTCACACTACTCCTTAGTTTGTTTTGCCTCTTTTCTGCCGCATATAAAGACGCACCCCTGTACGTCCTTAAAAAAATAAAAGACCACCCGTAACTATCGCAGGGATCAATTGCCAGAACCACACTTATCGCATCACGACGCAGTGCCAGCCTAAACATCTTTATGCTACTTCATACTACTTCAGAGACTTGCGTTAATAAGCCTCCTGCCTTCCTACATTAAGGTCGCGACACAGCCACAACCCACGGCAAAAAAACATAGAGACCAGATAAAACCACAGGCATTTACCAGAGATAAACCCCGACAAACACAATGCAGTGATTTATTTTCTTAGACCAAGTTCCTTGATAAGGTTCTTATACCTATCCAGATCCTTCTTCTTAAGATAATCAAGGAGCCTTCTCCTCTGTCCAACCATCTTAAGGAGTCCTCTCCTTGAGTGATGATCAGCGCGATGCGTCTTAAGATGATCGCCGAGATACCCTATCTTACCTGTTAAAAGAGCTACCTGCACCTCAGGTGAACCCGTATCCGACTCATGTGTTTTGAACTTGCTAATTACCTCTTTCTTGGTTTCTGCTGTAAACATTTACCTCTACTGCCTCCCTTCTTTTCTTTCTTTTGTTTTGTTTTTATATTATTTAAGACAATGCCAACTCATGGCGGCTTTGTCTATTATTCACTTACTTCTCTACTGCTGTGGCTCATCCTTAATGCCTTCCAGCAACTCATCAAGCGGCATCACGGCAGATATCAGCTCCTGACGCTTAAGGTTAAGCTCGACGGCATCTTCAATCGTAAAGTTGCCGCTGCGAGTCCTCTTAAGTGTTACCAGATGCGCACCCACTCCAAGCTCTGCGCCAGCGTCATGACATATTGACCGAACATAAGTGCCACGCGAGGCCGCTACCCTGAACTCGACATACGGCATATCAATATCCAAGACCTCAAGCTCAAAGACCTCTACCTGCTTTGCCGCGCGTTCAACGACAACGCCTTTCCTTGCCAACTTATAGAGCGGCACTCCGCCCTGCTTAACTGCCGAAAACATCGGAGGCACCTGATCTATCTTACCGATAAAAGCAGTCAATACCTGCTCGATGGCTTCCTTTGTAATACTATCGGTCGAATGCTCGGCTACGACCTTACCCAGCGCGTCATAGGTATCGGTTGATTCGCCAAGCTTCATCCGTGCTATATATTCTTTAACACCACCCTGAAAGACCGTCGCAAACTTGGTCGCACGGTTTATCACAAGCGGCAAAACCCCTGTTGCCAGAGGGTCTAACGTGCCGAGATGGCCGACCTTCTTTGCGCCAAGCCTGC
>CAZUFI010000028.1:0-6677 GCA_964618745.1 uncultured Thermodesulfobacteriota bacterium
CTTATACGCTGACTTAAGATATTTCAGGGGATTTGTCTTTGTAGGTTGGGTAGAGTGAAGGGTCGAAGACCCATAGCGAAACCCAACGGCCTTTTTAAGAATTGAAGGAAATACGAGATTGCTTCGCTTCGCCCGCAATGACGGTTAATAGTTGGGCTTCACTGCGCTCTACTCAACTTACGTATTATTCTTTAGTGCGAAGCAGTTGAATCTTTTTAGAAGCAACCTAATCCTTCAGCGGATAGACCCTCGCAATATTGGATGCCTGTAGGCCTTTGTCGCCCTTGGTTAGTTCGAACTCGAAGATCTGGTCTCTGTTGGGGAGGCTGGATCTTTCTATCGTGCCGTTAAAGGCAGAGTCGTGGATAAAGGCCGTGTTATAGGGCGACTCGCTGTTTCTTGAGTCGGTTATCCAGAGCCCTGTGCCGATGTGGTCGATATAACGCATAAAGCCGTAGTTTTTTGCGTGATAATAGGTATAGCATACGCCTCGGACCTTGCCGCCGACCTTGCCCCATTTGCCGGTGTTGCTATCGTCAATTGGTTGCAGGTTGGGGATTAGGTAGCCGGACATAAAGAAGTCGGCCTCGCGTTTAAGTTGCGAGGATACGTTCTCGAATGCCACGACCTCAACACGGCAGCCCTTGTTCTGCAAGGCGCGCACGACCTGGATAAAGTCTCCGTCGCCGGTCGCGAGCATTACACGGTCCAGATTTTCTGATTGCAGCAGGGCGTCTACCGCCATATCCAGATCGGCATTGGCCTTACCGTAACGGTTGCCAGCCTCGTCGATATACCAGCTTACCTTTTTTTCAATTACCTTAAAGCCGTAGTCGCGCAGGATCGAATAAAAGTTAAGGGTGCGGTCTTTATAGTCTCGGTCGGTCTTTGCTCGTGATTCGTCATAGGCGACGTAGGCGTTGAGCCTCACGGGCGTGCCGTTATCTCGGCATGCAAAGTCCCTTAGTATATCAAAGCGCATTCCGTAGCCGCCGTTGCGTGTAATATTTGCGGCATCTACGTAGAGGCCGACTTTTTGTGATGAATCTGTGCGCATGGTTATTTGTCCCTTTTGTTTTTTAAGTTTTTAGGGTGTTTTTATAAGGCCCTAGACGCACCGAGAGATCAATACCTTGAGTTTCGCAGTGCTTATCAATGATGCCATTAGTATAGCACTAAATATCGAGGTTTGAGACCTCGTGGGCGTGTTTCTCGATAAAATTACGCCTTGGCTCGACCTGATCGCCCATAAGTGTCGTAAAGACCAGATCGGCCTCTACGGCGTCATCCACGGTGACCCGCTTAAGGATGCGCTTCTCCGGATCCATCGTCGTCTCCCAGAGTTGGTCGGGGTTCATCTCACCCAGACCCTTATAGCGCTGGATACTAAGGCCTTTTTTACCGATCTCAAGGAGTTCCAGGGTGAGGCGTTCAAAGGAGCGGACCTCTATATTCTCGGTCTTTGTTTTGATGATAAAGGGGGCACGACCAAAGCCGGTAAGCTCCTTGCCTATCGTCCTGAGCTCTTGAAACTCCGGGCAATCGATGAACTGACGGTCGATGGTGCTGACGATATGCGCACCACCTCTGTTAGAGGCGCAGTTGAGGATGAAGTTCTCGTCCTCGCTGTTCTTCTCTGCCGTAAACACGGTCGGTGAGTCGTCCGGGGTGAGTATGGCAAGGCCATCGGTCAGTGACTTAAATAGTGATTCTAGTTTCTTTTCGTCTTTGAGTGTGTATTTGTCAAAGTTATCTTCCAGAGCCAGCAGCGTTATTATCGAGACGTCTTTACCACGCCGCCCCAGCTTGTCTATGATGCGCTGGAAGCGTGAGGTCTTTTTAAGCAGCCGGATAAGGGGATCGCCCGATATTACCTTCTTTGTCTTTTTATCGATGACCGAGATATCTTCCTTGGTCGCGCTGAAGATAAAGTCCTCCATTTCGCCGTCGTCCTGCAGGTACATCTCTTTGCGCCCTCGCTTAACTTTATAAAGAGGGGGTTGCGCGATATATAGATGGCTGCGCTCTGCAAGGAATGCCATCTGGCGGTAGAAGAATGTCAGGAGCAGTGTTCTTATATGAGAGCCATCGACATCGGCATCTGTCATTATGATTATCTTATGGTAGCGCAGTTTTTCCGGGTCGAGGTCGTCCTTGCCGATGCCGCAGCCAAGGGCCGTTATCATCGTACGTATCTCGTCGTTGCCAAGCATCTTATCAAAGCGTGCCTTCTCGACGTTGAGGATCTTGCCTTTAAGCGGGAGTATTGCCTGATTGCGTCGGTCGCGCCCTTGTTTTGCAGAGCCTCCGGCTGAGTCTCCCTCGACTATGAATAGTTCGCTCAAGACCGGGTTTCGCTCCTGACAATCGGCGAGCTTGCCCGGCAGGGCCGCACTGTCGAGTGCGCCCTTGCGACGGATAAGGTCGCGGGCCTTTTTAGCAGCGGCTCTGGCGCGCGCGCTTTCGGCTGCTTTGTTTACTATTTTCTTGGCGATAGCCGGGTTTTCTTCAAGGAAGCTACCGAGCTTTTCATTGACCAGTGTCTTTACGTAGCCCTCGACCTCTGAGTTGCCAAGCTTTGTCTTTGTCTGGCCCTCAAACTGAGGCTGCGGGATCTTTACGCTTATAACGGCTGTTAGCCCCTCGCGCGTGTCCTCGCCCTGTAGTGAGTCTTTGAGGTCCTTTAAGAGGTTCTTCTCTGTTGCGTAGCTATTGAGTGTGCGGGTAAGGGCTGATCTAAAGCCCGTTACATGTGTGCCGCCCTCGGTCGTGTTGATGTTGTTGGCATACGAGAAGACGTTCTCTGTATAGGTGTCGTTCCACTGGAGGGCGAGTTCGAGCTGTGTGCCGGCTTTCTCGCCACTGAAGAAGATGACCTTCGGATGAACGGCTGTTTTTTTACTATTTAGATGCTCTACAAAACTGACTATACCGCCCTTGTAATGAAAGTCGTGTGACTTTCCTGAGCGTTCATCCAGGATAGATATCTTTATCCCTGCGTTAAGGAAGGATAATTCACGCAGTCTTTTACTGAGGGTATCAAAGCTGTACTCGGTCGTCTCAAAGATCTCACTATCGGGTTTGAAGGTAATCTTTGTGCCGGTGTTTTTTGATTTGCCTGTAGTTTTAAGTGGTTTTACGAGCTTGCCGCCCTCGTAACGCTGGCGGTATACCGCGCCGTCTCGCTTGATCTCGACATCTAACCAGCGCGAAAGGAAGTTTACTACGGTTACTCCGACCCCGTGCAGTCCGCCAGAGACCTTATAGGCCTCGTTCTCGAACTTTCCGCCTGCATGCAGCTCGGTCAGGACGACCTCAACGGTCGGTACTTTCTTCTCGGGGTGTATCTTAACAGGGATTCCCCTGCCGTCATCGGTTACGGTTATTGAGTCGTCGGTGTGTATGACGACATCTATATTTGTGCAGTATCCGGCTAGTGCCTCATCTACCGAGTTATCGACTACCTCGTAGACCAGATGATGAAGTCCCCTCGTACCGGTTGATCCAATGTACATCGCAGGGCGTTTTCGTACCGCCTCGATGCCTTCCAGGACCTTTATAGAGCTTGCGTCATAAGTTGTAGTGGTAGTTTTTTCAGATTTGTCAGTGTTTTCAGAGCTTTTCTCGGTCAATGTATAGCCACCTTTAGTTATGGTTTTTATCCAGATTATATTAGCATAGAGGGGGCGGTATTGCTATAAAAAAATTAGAGGTAAGTAGCTGTTTTTCCTAGCTATTCTATTTACAGGAGGGTTTGCTGGATTTTATATTGCATATTTTTAAAATTAACAAGAGTTTTACTTTACAAAAGCTGTATTATTGTGCTAAATTTGCCTATTGGGTAGCCTAAGAGCGAGTAATCCTACCTTTAGTAGTGTCGCAGTCTTTTCTTATAGCCAAGGTCTTATCGGTTATTGTCCTTTTAATTTTCTTTAAACACCTAATCCTCATGGACTTATTTATCTATGGTTAAGAAGAATAGTCAAGGTGAAAAATCAGGAAAAGCGGCTGAACTAGTCACTTTGACTCCCCGTGATATAGAGATACTCCGTTGGGTGCAGGACGGGAAGACCAATGACGAGATAGGGGATCTTCTTGCCAGGTCCAAGTGGACCGCCAAATATCACCTCAAAAACATAATGCAGAAGATGGGTGTGACTACCCGTGCACAGGCCGTAAGTCAGGCTATAGGCATGGGTGCGTTGCCGCCGATTGATCCTTACATCGACGAGGTAGATGAGTCCAGCATGAGGATCGGCATTGTCGGAGGAGGCAGGGGCGGCTCTGCCGTGCTCTCGCTCTTTAAGGAGAACCCGCTACTAAAAGTAGAGTGGGTAGCCGATAGAGATCCTAGTGCCGATGGGCTTCTTATGGCAATGGAACTGCATATACCAACAGCCGAAGACTATCGTATCTTCCTTAAAAAAGAAATAGATGTAGTTATAAACCTTACCGACTCTGAGGCCGTGGCAGCGGACCTTCGCAATAAGCTTCCCCTTAAGACCGAGATTATGGGCGGTTCTTCGGCTAGGATAATGTGGCAGCTCTTTGATGAGAGGCGCAAGAGGGTAGAGGAGCGTGAAAGGGTGCTTAAGGAGCACGAGGCCCTTTATCATCTGGGGCTTTTGGTCGAGAGCATCGATAGTATAAAAGACGCAGGCTATGCGATTGTGGATTACGCGACAAAACTTACTGGTACACCGGCGGGCTCGATAGCCCTTTATGACGAAGAAAAAGAGAATATGCAGCTTGTCGCGGTAAAGGGTTTTGGGGCGAGCTTAAAGAAGATGGAGCGTTGGGAGATAAGGGAAGGGGGGCTTACGCATGACGTCCTTAACCACGAAGGCCCTCTATATATTCATGATATCAGGGAGACCGAGAACCCGAATCCGCTGCTTTTGAAGGAAGGGGTAAAGTCGCTCTTGGCCTCGCCTCTTACGGTAGAGGGTAGGATAATAGGCGTGCTGTATGTCAATGACTTTAAAAAGAGGCGTTTCAGGGCCGAGGATGTCTCGCTCTTCTCGCTTCTTACCATATACGCGGGGTTAACGCTGGAGAGGGTAAGGACGCTTGAGGAGACCAGGCTTCTTAGTATCACCGATGGTCTTACCGGGCTTTACAACCAACGCTACCTGATGGAGCAGATGCAGAAGGAGATTCAGCGTTCTGCCAGACATAAGCATAAGCTCGCTGTTATAATGTTTGATATAGATTACTTTAAGAAATATAATGATACTTACGGCCATCTTGAAGGCAATAGGGTGCTTAAGGTAATCTCCGGCATACTCAAGAAGAACTCCAGGGTTACCGATACCGTTGGTCGCTTTGGTGGTGAAGAATTCTGTGTTATAATGCCGCAGATAAGCAAGGAAGGTGCAAAGGCATTTGCACAGAGGGTTTTAAAGGAAATAGAAGAGCATCCTATGCCCAACCGGGTAGTTACTATGAGCGGCGGTATATCGTCCTTTCCAAAGGACGGTAAGACCCACCTTGATCTTATGCAGAAGGCTGATGAACTTCTGTATGTCGCAAAGAAAAAGGGAAGGAACTGCATTATAGGCAGTTGAGGAAGTAAATACCTATATTTTTCTGTCTATCTTGCAGTGGATATGTCATCGCTGTTATCGCAGTACAGCAAGGTACGATTATTTGATTACAAAAACCAACAAAATAGATACTACTCTCACCCCTGTCGAGCGAAAGATACTCAGGTGTATCAAGCAGGGTATGACCAATGAAGAGGTGGGAGAGGTTATAGGCAAATCCAAGTGGACGGTGAAGTTCCACTTGGGTAAGGTCATGAGGAAGCTTGGCGTAAATACGCGCGTCCAGGCGGTGAGTTATGCCGTTGGGCAAGGGGCGATAGCTCCTTCTCTTCCGTCGGCCTCTGGTCTTAAAACTTCTACTACATCCTTTAAGGCCGCCCGTGCCGGTATGGTTGGCTGTGGCGAGAAAGGGGCTGCCTTATTGAGGCTCTTAAAGGGTAAGGCCGCATTAAAGATAGAGTGGGTTGTAGAGCCAGACCCAATGGCCTCGGGTCTGGAGCTTGCCAGAGAGATGGGAATAGAGGTCTTGACCGAGCTTAATGAGGTTATTAGCTCACCGCTTGATATGATAATAGATTTAAGTGGCTCGGAAGATATTAAGCAGAGAATCCAGGCCCTTAAAAATTCCAAGACCGAGCTTTTAAGCGGTATGCCGACCCGGCTACTGTGGTCTGTTGGCCGTCATCATGAAAAGATCAGCAATGACGATAAGTTAAATGTCAGTGCCGCCGATAGATCCATGATTGAGGGTCTGGGGAAGATAGCCGGCAATATTCATGGTGTAAAGGATCTCTCCAGCGCGATAGTCTCGCTTGCGGTAAGGCTTACAGGCTCTTCAGCCGGGCTGCTTGCGGTCTGTGATGAGCCGCGCGAGAATATGACTTTAGTAGCTGCAAGTGGATACAGCAGGCGTTTGACCGAGGTACGCAGTTGGAAGATAAGCCGTGATGGTATAACCAGCATGGTGATTGACAGGGATACCCCGCTGCTTATTCCAGATCTTAGTGAGTACCCTACCTCAAGCCCTGTGCTGGAGCGAGAGGGGGTAAGGACTCTGATGGTCGCTCCGCTCACAGTCGATGGGAAGCTTGTCGGTATGTTGCAGGTCTCTGGAATTAAACAAGGTATATA
>CAZUFI010000028.1:6777-14160 GCA_964618745.1 uncultured Thermodesulfobacteriota bacterium
GGCGATTACTTGAAGCATAATCTGCGACAGACCGATATCGTCGCTCGTATGCATGATGGTGAGTTCTGCGTTCTTATCCCGGAGCTTGAGACCGCTGCCGGGGTAAAGTTCCTTTCAGAGCGTCTGGTTAGTGCGCTTGCCGCTTTGCCTGCACTAAAGGGCGTTGCCGAGTTTAAGGCTGGTACAGCCATTTATCCTGAAGATGGTCTGGTAAAAGGCGAGCTGATCAAGAAGGTCGGCACAGCGTCTCGCCAGAGGAAAGACAAACTCTCGCGCAGGTACTTTAAGCCTACTCGTTCGAGGCACTTAGCAACTCCCTAAAACCGTCTTCATTGATTATAGTTATTCCGAGCTTTACTGCCTTATTGTATTTACCTCCGGCCTTATCTCCTGCTACCAGATAATCGACCTTCTTGCTGATGCTCTTGGCAACCGAGCCGCCGTTTTCTTCAACCATAGCCTTGGCCTCTTCGCGCGTGAGGCTCGGTAGCGTCCCGGTAAAGAGAAAGCACTTGCCTGCGAGTCTGCCTTTTGGCGAGGAGCTAACTGTTATTACAGGAAAGACAACGCCTGCTGCCTCAAGTCGGAGGAGGACGTCTTTGTTGTGCTCTTCGCTGAAGAAATCTATTATATTGGTTGTGGTCTCAGGCCCTATATCAGGGAGAGCCTCTAGGCGTTCTTCGTCGGCCTCGATAAGTGCTGCGAGGCTCTTGAACTCACGGGCAAGCGTAAGGGCTGTCTGCTCGCCGACCGATCCTATGGCGAGGGCGTAGATCAGGCGGTCAAGTTGCGGTGTCTTGCTATCTTCTATGCTGGCCAGGAGGTTTTTGGTCGATAACTCGCCCCAGCGCTCTAGCTCAAGTATCTTCCCTTCTTCAAGGTAATAGATATCAGCGACGTCTTTTATAAGGCCTGCTTCGATGAACTGGTCTATGCTTTTACCGGCGAGCCCTTCAATATCCATCGCGCGTTTTGTGGTGAAGTGGCGTATCGTTCTTTTTAGCTGCGCCGGGCAGGATAATCCCCCTGTGCAAAAATGCTTGGAGCCTGTCTTTACGACATGCGAGCCGCACTCGGGGCAGAGGGTAGGCATTTGGAATCTTTTTTCTTTGCCCGTACGTTTCTTTTTATTGACCTTGATTATCTTTGGTATCACCGCACCGGCGCGTTCTATAATTACGTGGTCGCCTATACGTATATCCAGCCTCTCTATCTCGTCCTGGTTGTGGATGGTTGAGCGTTCTACAGTCACGCCGCCGATCTTTACCGCGCGTAGATGTGCGACCGGCGTTAACGCACCTGTCCTGCCGACCTGTACCTCTATATCTTCCAGAATAGTCTCTTTTTGTTCTTCTTTGAACTTATAGGCAATGGCCCAGCGTGGGCTACGGGCGATAGTGCCGAGTTCTTTTTGTAAGGCAAAGGAGTTTACCTTTACGACCGCCCCGTCGATCTCATAGTCGAGGGTGGGGCGTATCTTATTTTCCAACCGGGTGCATAGAGTAAAAGCATTATCTATCCCAATGATTACCGCTGTAAATGGATTTGTTTTTAATTCTAACTTCGAGATGTGATCAAGTGATTCGGAGTGTTTTTTCAGCTCCGAGCCTGTGATCTCTCCAATGCCATAACAGAATATATCGAGAGGTCTCGCTGCCGTTACCGTTGGGTCGAGCTGCCTGAGCGAGCCTGCCGCTGCGTTTCTCGGGTTGGCAAAGGGCTCTTCTCCTGATTCTTCTCGGTCTTTATTTATTTTCTCAAAATCATTTAATGGGATAAAGACCTCGCCTCGAATAGTCAGCCGTTCTGGGACGGGAGTCTCTGAACAATCAAGGCTATGGGGAATCGTCTTGATCGTCTTTATATTTGCTGTAACGTCCTCGCCTGTCGTGCCGTCGCCGCGCGTAGCGGCTGTTATTAATTTGCCATTTTCATAGACGAGCTCTATCGCCGAGCCGTCCATCTTTGGCTCGACGACGTACTCGATATCAAGGTTAGCGGTAAGGATGTTTTGGATTGAATCATCTATATCAAAAGAGAGTTCAGATGTGAACCTCTCTTTTACCTCACGATAAAAGACCTCTTCTTTTTCATTGGCATTTAGTAACTCCAGCCATTCTTGAAGGGAAGTAACCTCTGCCTTCTTAATGAAGGAAAGGAGCTTTGTCCTGCGAGCCTTTTTGTCTTCGTCTGCGTAGATCTCTTTGAGCTTTTCTTCTACGACCTTGCATCTTTCAATGCGAAGATTTTTTTTAACTCTCTTATCAAAATCTATAAGGTCTTCTTTGCCAAAGGCATTGGCAAGGCTCAGCATCGGGGTGCTGTGGGTGATGGTCTTGAACTCGCGGGCTGGCGGTGCGCCGACCCTCTGGGTCGGAGAGCTTGGGGTTACAAGCTCTGGAAAGAGCTCTTCAATACGAAGAAGCCTTTGCATGAGCGCGTCATATTCCGCGTCCTTGATAACGGGTCTGTCAAGGGTGTAATAGAGGCGGTTATGTTCTTCTATCTCAGAGGCGAGGGCGGTCGCCTCTGCCTCTGCCTCGTTATCTGTCATAAATTCAGGTGCTTTTATCGTCTCTGCCATTATGGTATTGTACTCAGAGTAAGTGCTTGCAGTCAATCAGGAATAAGCTTTGTTGACGCTATAAACGGTTAGGTCTATACTCTTAGACGGGTAGGAGGGACTGATAATATATGGGTGAGCAGGGGAGTTTTTTTGCAGCTATGGTGCTGACTACCATCGCCGGATTATCTACGACGATAGGTAGTCTAATAGCTGTTTTTTATAAAAACCCCGGCCCCCGGTATATGGCCTTTACGCTCGGTTTCTCGGCAGGCGTTATGATTCTGGTATCTTTTGTCGAGCTGCTGCAACAAGGAATCGCAAGCCTTGGTTTTTCTCAGGCTCATCTGGCGTTTTTTATCGGTATTCTGGCTATGTTCATAATCGACCTGATGCTGCCGCATACCTATATCCTTGAAGAACCTATAAAGCCGCGTGGCGGCAAGAAGCTTCGCAGGACTGCCGTCCTGGTCGCTCTCGGTATCGCTATCCATAACTTCCCAGAAGGTATGGTGACCTTTGCCGGAGCTCTTAATAATATGAATACCGGGATTGCTCTGGCCGTTGCCATTGCCATTCATAATATCCCTGAGGGGATAGCCGTTGCCGTCCCTGTCTATTCGGCTACAGGGAGTGCCAAGAAGGCCTTCTGGTGGTCGTTTCTCTCCGGGGTGAGCGAGCCGGTTGGGGCACTGCTGGCAGGGCTTATCCTTATGCCGTTTTTAAATGATATTGTCCTTGGCTGGATGCTTTGTCTGGTAGCGGGCTTTATGGTCTTTATATCCTTTGATGAACTCTTGCCCGTAGCCCATTCTTACGGAGAGGAGCATGTGGCTATAGTCGGGGTCGTTAGCGGAATGGCGGTGATGGCCCTGAGCCTTGCTTTACTTATCTGAGGCGGTTAATAATTACAATATGCCGTTATATCATAGCTAGTTATTTGTCAGGGGTGGGGTTGCCTGTGGGCTTATCTCGGCTAGGGCGTCTCGTACTTCCTCGACCGGCAGCCCTACGATATTTGTATATGACCCCTCAATCGTCTCAATGAATTTGGCTGCTCCGCCTTGGATGGCGTAAGCCCCGGCCTTATCGTCACACTCACCGGTTGCCACGTACTCAGATATCTCATCCTTATTTAACTCTCTCATCGTTACAAGGCTGCGCACCGCACGAATCAGGCATTTATCCGTAGCAGTATCAAGAATCGCAAAGGCCGTTACAACGCTGTGCGTATTGTTGCTGAGGCTTGTGAGCATCTCTTCGGCCTCTGCTCTGGACGCTGGTTTACCAAAGATTTTACCGTCGAGTTCGACCGTGGTATCTGCCCCTATTATGATGAATGGACCGTCTTCTTTCTTATTGTCGTCCGGGTTGTTGTCGTCCGGGTCTGCTTTGATGGCTCTGGCGGCCAGTTTTTCGGCGACCTTGGCGGCCTTGCCGTGGGCTAGCCTCAGGGTATAGTCAAGCGGGGCTTCTCCTTTGAGCGGGGTCTCGTCTATATCTGCGGTTACGACGGTGAACTCTGTTATGATTTCGCAGAGTAGTTCGCGCCTGCGGGGCGAGCCTGAGCCGAGTATTATTTTAGCGTTGATCGTTTTCATTTAGTCGGATTATTTATAGATAAGGTCTTCTTCGAGTTTATAGGTGTAGGGGAGTTTGCGTACCTTCCAGCCGCTAACAGTCCTGTAGCCGTCTTCGTCCTTTGGTCCTTCAAAGCTATCGGTCATATAATAGATATTTGTAAAGCCTGCCTGCATCAGCGAGCGTGCTGCGTGATGGGCGCGTTGACCGCTCCTGCACATCATTATGAGCTTGTCTGTCTTTTTGAACTGTGCCTCTACATCGGTTATAAAGTCTGTGTTGGGAGTCCAGCCCTCATAGAACATATAGGGGATATTGGCGACCCCGTTTGGTGTATCCGGGTGGCCAACGAACTCGTATTCGGCTCTGGTCCTTACATCGACGATAAATGTCCCTTCGGTATCACTCAAGACCCAGTTATGTGCCTCTATCGAGTCTACTCCACGCGGATTAGGGGCAGCCTCTGCATTTGTCGTCATAATCACCATTAATATTATTAGTAAGCCTAGTGTTAGCCGTCCAAGGATGGCTGCGCTGGTATTGGTCTTCATCTATTATACCTGCCTGTTTCTGGTATATCTGTCTGGTCTGTTCTTATCAGTTAGTCTCGTCCATGGGTATCATTATAGTTACTGCCCCTCTGATATCTCCTGCTGTGTGTCCTACTGCCTTGTCCTTTGGATAGAGTTTTTTGATGATCCTACTAATATCCGGCGTTATATCAGAGCTTGTTCCGTGACAACTCAGGCACATCTTATTGGTCATGAGAGGTCTTATGTATAATAAATATTTTACCTTACCTTTCTCGACAATGCTATGGTTTTCATATCCTGCGCTTAATTTGTTGTTTTTGTAAAGCCTGTTTAGATCTTTTAATACGCGTTTTTCATCTGAGGTGGGCTTGTTTATCGGGTTTCTGTATTTAAGGCTGGTCCTTCTGACCGTATAACCCGTCCTTGCTGAATGCTCCATTGCTATGTCCTGCCACAGCTCGACACATACTGCCAGAAAGGCCTGTTTTATCCCACCCTGATTTAGTAATGCCTTTTTGTACTGTCTAAGCAGTGAATCTGCCGTTATTCGGGCCTTTGTCACGGCCACTTTGTACTCTCGTGTCTCTGAGACTCCATTGCCCTGGCTCTTGGCATCAACAGTTGAGAATACTAGTGTTAGCATCAATATTGATATTAAGGTAAGGGTTTTTTTAAATGCAGACATAATTTGTAATTCTCCTAAATATCAATCAAGCCTTTTGATAGTCTGGTTGCGCCGGCCTATCTGCCCGGCTGGCGAGGCCCTGTTTGCATAGACCCTACCTGCTGTATCGTTCTTCTTTCCACGGATCGCCGTGGTTGTGGTATCCATTACGCTCCCAGAAGCCGGGGGAGTCTTTTTCCGTAAACTCAACGCCAGTCACCCACTTTGCGCTCTTCCAGAAGTATAGGGCCGGGATTACCAGTCGCAGCGGGTAGCCGTGGTCGAGGTCCAGGAGTTCGCCATTATGACGGGATGCAAAGAGGCAGTCTTCTTTAAAGAATTCTTCGATAGGCAGGTTGGTCGTAAAATCGCCGGCTGCGTGTATGATGACAAACCGCGCCGTCTCGTGAATCTTTACCAGGTCTTTTATTACGGAGGTGCTTACGCCCCTCCATAGGTTGTCGTACTTTGACCAGCCCGTGACGCAGTGGATATCGGTTAATATATCGAGGTGCGGAAGCTTTGAGAACTCTTCGTGCGTGAGTTCTTTTTGCCGGTCCACAAGGCCGGATATCTTGAACCGCCACTTGGGTAGCTCGGTGTCCTGAACATCACCGTAATGAAGGATTGGCCAGTCTTCGCGCAGATGCTGCCCCGGCGGCAGCCGGTCGGGCCGAGTCAGGTCAGGGCTCTTGATTATATTGTCTGTTTTCATTGTTTATCAGTTGTTGTGGTAACAAGACTTGGTTGGGTTTTTTTATTTATACAAGTATTTGTATTTTTTTCAATCGAGGCTTTGAAAAGACCATGGTTTGACCTTTACTGTTTTTAACTTTTGTACAGGTGCGTATTATTTATTGTAGTTAGGCGTTTTCTTCTTTTGGTAAAAGTGAGTAGAGTTCTTTGTCTTCTTTGGCCATTCTATCGGTGAGTATGGCAAAGACTTTTTTTGTCTCGGCAATGAACTCGGCTGGCTTACCTTCGATTGATGCTGCTGTCGGCCAGTTACCGGTATAGGCGGATACGGCTGCCTTTACCGCATCTATTCCGTCGTGAAACCTCTCTGCCGTGGCCCTTACCGCTGCGTCCTCGCTTGCCATCAGCGGGGCATATACCTGGCTGTTCTCTCCAGAGAAGTGGACTAGGAGTTTGCCGCCCAGCGAGGTCATAAGGGTTCTTACCTCGTTAGCGTTTTTCGATAGTGCCGCCGCGTCCAGGTGACTGTACATATCCTCGGCTATTTTTTCTATATCTATGTGGTGCTGCTCCAGTTTATCTATACTGCCCATACATCCCTCCAATGAGCTTTAATTTGATCTGCTTGAGTGTATTTGTATGACGTATTCTGTGAAATCATGTAAGTCTGCGTAGATAATAGCACAAAAGCATATAGAGTACAAATTTTAGACCTTCCTTATCTCTGAAAACCTTATATAGAACTGCATGTTATGTTGATTATAGCTTCTTTTTTTCTTTTTGTTGACTTTTGTCATGTATAAGGCGGCTAATATTGTTTATATTAGAAGTGGTAAATAATCGACTTTAAATAAATAATTCAAATAAAGGAGTCAAACTATGGGTATGTATTGTTTTCAGTGTCAGGAGGCCGCAAAGAATGTGGCCTGTACTAAGAACGGAGTCTGCGGCAAGCACGCCGACGTTGCTAATCTTCAGGACCTGCTTGTTCATCAGCTAAAGGGGATCTCTCTTTGGGCGGTAAAGGCACGCGCTGCCGGCATAACAGACGCTGCGATGGATCTCTTTATCGTTAAGGGTCTCTTTGCAACAGTTACCAATGTCAACTTTGATGGCGACTGGTTTGAGGCACGTATAACAGAGGGTCAGAAGGTTCGCGATGCCGTACAGGCAAAGTATCTTGCAACCGATGGCGCAGAAGCACCTACCCATGATAGTGCGACATTTACAGTAACAACACGCGAGGAGATGCTCGCAAAGTCCGAGACCGTCGGTGTACTCGCCGAAGAGCACGAAGACCTCCGCTCGCTCAAAGAGCTGCTTATGTACGGGCTGAAAGGAATGGC
>CAZUFI010000029.1:0-13965 GCA_964618745.1 uncultured Thermodesulfobacteriota bacterium
AGCCCTTCTGTCCACTTATATGGTTCTTTGCAGGTAACCTCTTTTGCAAGGTCTTGTCCGGCAAGCGTTGCAATCGCAGTGGCCTTTTTATAGAGGCTCTCTGCGTCCAGGTCAACCGAAGATATAATCCCCGGCATTGCGCCTTCTTCACGGATATGGCGCGTTAGGGCACGGGTATCTATCCCTTCTATGCCAACGACATTATTTTCTTTAAGGTATGCGTCAAGCGTCATGCCGCCTTTTTTATCGTGACGCCAACTGCTCGGAAAAGCGCAGGCCTGCTTTACGATAAAGCCACTTACCCAAGGCTTGCAGGATTCTACGTCCTCAATATTCACCCCGTAGTTTCCCTGCTCGGTATAGGTCATCGTAACTATCTGGCCCTTATATGACGGGTCGGTCAAGATCTCCTGATAACCCATAAGCGAGGTATTAAAGACGACCTCGCCCGGTGCTTCTCCTTCTGCGCCTAAGGAATAACCCTCAAAGACCGTTCCGTCCGATAATACAAGCATTGCTTTTTTACGTTCTTTCATATCTGAAAATAATCTCCGTTGTTTTTACTTTAGCACTTCAGTTCTTTGACCGCCCCGATGGGGCCTTGCCCTACTTTTAAATCCCCTTAAGATTTCTACTTTTCAAAAGGAGGAAGTAAATACCAGATTGCTTCGTCTCTACGAGGCTAAGCCTCTACGTTCCTCGCAATGACAATTCACTAAACCAGCCCACCCTGCAAATACGCAAACCTGAAGGTGCTCTCTACTTAAAAACCCCTCACCCCAACCCTCTCCCACAAGGGGAGAGGGAGATAAAACAACCAACCATCTTAGACGGTCAGTATGACAAATTTCTTTTATTACTCTTACTTAAAAAGCTATAGCCTAAGTACAGGACTCTTTAACATTCACACCAACAACCAACCTGTCATCCTGAACTTGTTTCTGGATCTATTTTCAACTTAACAGCTCGAAAAAATTAATCCTTACACTCAAAGACGGTGCGCCCGCCGACTATCGTTCTTACGGCACGGCCCTTCAGCTTCCATCCGGCAAAGGGGGTGTTGCGCCCTTTTGTCTTAAAGTTTTCCGGCTCGACCGTCCATTCTTTATTAAGGTCGATTATCGTAATATCTGCGTCACCTCCGACCTGTAGCGTGCCTTTTTTCAGTCCCACAGCAATCGCCGGATTTATCGTCATAGCCCTTATAACCTCAGCGAGCGTCAGTTCTCCTTCTTCTACGAGTCGCAGAACAACTCCGAGTGCTGTCTCCAGCCCTACTACGCCATTTGCGGCACTATCGAACTCTACGTCTTTTTCAATAGAAGAATGCGGTGCGTGATCGGTCGCTATCGTATCTATAGTTCCGTCCTTTATAGCAGCGCGAAGTGCCGCTCTATCGTCACCGGCGCGAAGCGGCGGATTCATCTTAAACTCAGTGCCGTAGTCAGAGACGGCGTGATCGGTAAGCATCAGGTGATGAGGGCTGGCCTCTGCCGTTACATTTACGCCACGTTTTTTTGCTTCACGGATTATATCGAGTGCGCCCTTGGTGCTTACGTGCGCAACATGCAGCTTACCGCCGGTAAGCTCGGATAAAAGGACATCTCTGGCTACCATCACTGACTCAGCCTCAGACGGTATCCCCTTAAGGCCAAGTCTGGTCGAGACATCACCCTCGTGCATCGCACCACCCAGGACCAGTTCTGGCTCTTCGGCGTGGCTGATAACGGTAAGATCAAGCCCCTTTGCATACTCCAGAGCACGGCGCATAATAGCCGCATCGGTTATCGGCAGGCCGTCATCAGAGAGGGCTACGCACCCGGCCTCTTGCAGCTCTGCCATCTCTGTTAGTTGCGCCCCCTTAAAGCCCGCAGTTACGGCCCCTATCGGCAAGACATTTGCAAGCTTCAGATCTTCTGCTTGCTTAACTATAAAACGGCTTACCGAGGCATTGTCATTTATAGGTTCTGTATTTGCCATACACAGGATCGTCGTAAAGCCACCTGCAACGGCTGCCTCGGTGCCTGTCTTTATCGTCTCTTTATACTCAAAGCCCGGCTCACGCAGATGCGTATGGATATCGATAAGGCCCGGGGCGATCAAAAGTCCCGTACAATCTACGACCTCCCAACCGGCGTCTGTCTCGGCCTCGCTTGGCGAGGCCTGATCATCTGAGGCCTTGATCGAGGCGATCTTACCGCCAAAGACTATAACGTCAAAGAAGCCATCGACCGAGCGCGAAGGATCAAAAACCCTACCGCCTTTTAATAATAATCTTTTCATAGATTCTTCACCTTAATAATTTTAAAATCACAAACTGAGATTTCAAAGATTAAATCCCCTCTATCCCCCTTTACTAAAGGGGGAGGTAAAAACATACCGCCACAAATAACAAGATCTCCTGACTATCTCAGCCCAGGCTACGCCATTATTTTCCTTCTCCCATCATCTTCCTTAACGCCTCCGAGCAAGAGATAAAATAATGCCATCCTTACGGCCAGCCCGTTTGCGACCTGCTCCAAGATCAGCGACCACGGGCCATCGGCGACCTCCGGCGAGATCTCAAGGCCCCGGTTGATCGGCCCGGGGTGCAGTATAATAACATCCTTTTTAGCCTTCTTAAGCTTTACGCTATCCAGGCCGTATAGTTTTGCATACTCTCTGGGTGAGGGAAAGAGCCCTGCCGCCTGACGCTCCAACTGAAGCCTTAGCATCATAACTACATCGGCGTCCTTTATGGCAGCCGAGATATCATGAGTAACCTCACAGCCCAGATGCTCTATTCCCACAGGGATCATAGTTGGCGGGCCACAGACAGTAACGTGCGCGCCCATCTTTGAAAAACCCAGTATATTAGAACGAGCTACCCTTGAGTGAGCGACGTCTCCTACGATAAGAACCTTGAGACCATCGAGCTTTTCCACACCGCCAAGTTTTTCGCTGACGGTCATCATATCAAGCAAGGCCTGCGAAGGATGCTCGTGCAGGCCGTCACCGGCATTTATAACGCTGCATTTCAGGTACTTGGCAAGCATCTGCGGAGTCCCACTTGACCAGTGACGAACGACTATACAGTCAGGACTCATTGCCTCCAGATTCAAGGCCATGTCTTTCAGGGTCTCGCCCTTTTTTATCGAACTAGAGGCTACGGCGATATTTATGGCATCCGCGCTCATCCGCTTCGCAGCGATCTCGAATGAGGTACGTGTGCGCGTAGACGGCTCGTAGAAGAGGTTAATGATTGTCTTGCCCCTAAGCGTCGGGACTTTCTTGATATCACGCTCGGCGACCTCTCTGAAAGAGGCGGCAGAGCCGAGTATCTTTACTATTTCTTCTACTGTAAGGTCTTCTATCCCTAGCAGATCTTTTCTGTTAAATGTATCCGGCACTTTCTATTCGCTCTCCCTTTCGCAGAGTCCTTCCTTGGTTATCTTAATTACTACCTCGTTTGCATCATCGACCTCTTCCAGATGAAGTTTCACATCTTCCTCCGGGGCCGTCGGGATATTCTTTCCAACGTAATCGGCCTTTATCGGTAGCTCTCTGTGACCACGGTCTACAAGGACCGCCAGCTGGATTGATAAAGGACGGCCAAAGTCCATCAGCGCATTCATAGCGGCCCTGATAGTACGCCCGGTATACAGGACGTCATCGACAAGTATTACGGTCCTACCCTCTATAGAGATGGGTATCTCCATCTCTTTTAAGGATTGCGTCTCTTTCATCCCTAAATCGTCGCGGTACAGGGTCGCATCAACGGCCCCGGTCGGCAGGGTTACCCCTTCGATCATATCGATCTTTGCCTGCAACCTCTTTGCCAGATGACTGCCACGAGTAGGTATGCCGAGAAGCACAAGGTTCTCAGTCCCTTTGTTACGCTCTATTATCTCGTGGGCGATACGGGCCAGAGCCCTGTCAATAGCCTTTGAATCCATAACAGACTTCAAGTTCATAGAGCCCTCCATCCCTTGCAGTGCCGCTTGGCTTGATTCACAAGACCGGCTACTGCCACATCAAAAACAAAAAAAACCTCCGCACCCATCTGGATGTGGAGGTTTTTCGGACAAAATTTTACGGTGTTAGTCTTCAAGTTCTAAGCCCTTCTTAATCTCACAGGATTAAGTTAAAAGGTCTGGGACCGTTTTAGCGGTCTATATTATTTCAAGTTATTTAGCAATCCTGCTTTACGATTACTACGCTTAATATATCAAAGCTGAGCAAGTGGTTCGCTTATCTCAATATCAAAGTAAATAACTCGCTCAAACCGACCAAAAAAAGTCATGATTATACTATAATTTATTGAGATATCTATCTCTTCATAATCTCTGGTTACGTCTATATCGCCCGACCCAATCTCTATCGACCATGATGCGGCCTTAGAGGCTAAACGGCTCTCGATCTGCGCATCCGTGTACATGTGGGCGACATCCGCCTCGCCGCGTGCCTCGTATTCGAGCATTTTATAGCTCGCAAACGGTGGTATCAAGACAACAGCCATATAAGCTGTAAGTGCTATACCTGTTATCCATAAGACAACCTTTAACTTAACCCTACCACTTTCACCGACAATGGGGGTCTTTAAAGACCTGTACCAGCGACCTGCATTCAACTTTAATTTATACATCTTCACCTCAGTGTAGTCAAGACAATAATAATGAAAAACCAGAGGCAAAAAGCCTTGGACTACGTAAATAAAGACAACCAGAGACCTCCAAAAAAATAAGGGCCTTCAGCCACCTGACCTAAATAAGTAATTTATCAACAACTTACCTGCCCCCATTAGCTACTACCTTCCTACCGACCCATATTCGAAACCCAGACCACGAAGTTTTTCAGGGTCATATATATTTTTAAGATCTATAAGGCAAGGTCTCTTCAAAAGCCCCTTGAGCCTTGGCAGATCCAGTTTTCTAAACTGATTCCACTCCGTCGCTATAACCAGACAATCAGCGGTCTTGGCCACCTCATACGCGTCCTGGCAGTAGGTAACCCCCTCCTTCGGAAGCGATTGTCTAGCGTTTTCCATGCCTACCGGGTCATATACCCGCACGCTTGCGCCTTCTTCTACAAGGGCATTTATTATATCTATGGCGGGTGACTCCCTGATGTCATCTGTATTCGGTTTAAAGGTTAAGCCCAGAACACCGATAACACTACCCTTCACATTACCCACAAAAGTTTTTATCTTCTCCACCATAATCAGACGCTGCTCTCTATTTACATCGACAACTGCGCTGATAATCTTAAAGTCATAGCCAAGCTCTTTAGACATATTAACCAGTGCCAGCGTATCTTTAGGAAAGCAAGACCCACCATAACCAGGGCCTGCATGCAGAAACTTAGGCCCTATTCTCTTATCAAGCCCCATTGCCTTGGCCACTGTCTGGACATTCCCCCCTGTCCTCTCGCAGAGGTTTGCCATCTCATTGATAAAAGAGATCTTGGTGGCAAGAAATGCATTGGCAGCGTACTTAATAAGCTCTGCCGTCTCAAGATCCGTTACGACAAATGGTGTCTCCATAAGGTAGAGCGGCGAGTAAAGGTCTTTAAGTATCGCTGCGACCTGCTCGCTCCTGACCCCCAGCACGACCCTGTTGGGGCGCATAAAGTCTTCGACAGCAGAGCCTTCGCGCAGAAACTCAGGGTTCGATGCCACATCAAAAGAATACTCACCATTGCTGGCAGTACGGATAATATCCTCAATACGCCTGCCGGTACCGACCGGCACCGTGCTCTTGGTGACTATAACCTTATAGCCGTCAAGGTTTGCGCCGATGGTTCGCGCTACCTCGTCAATATACTGCATATCAGTAGAGCCGTCGCCGCACGGCGGCGTACCAACGGCAATAAAGACAACCAGCGAGCTCTTTATGCTTGCCTTAATATCTGTCGTAAAGACAAGCCTACCGGCCTTTATATTGCTGGCGACGACCTCTTTAAGGCCTGGCTCGTATATTGGTATCTCTCCGCGCTGAAGTGCCTCAACCTTTACGGCATCTTTATCGACGCAGGTTACATTAACACCAAAGTCCGCAAAGCAGGCCCCTGTCACAAGCCCAACGTAACCTGTCCCTATAACTGATATATGCAATTGCTCTATCTCCCGCTGTAGTTCTTCTCGTAATAATCGCCGTACGCGCCGCTGCGAACGTCCGCGCACCAATCAAGGTTATCTAAATACCAGAGCACCGTATCCCTCAGCCCCTGCTCAAAACTGTGCTGCGCGTACCAACCAAGTTCGTCTTTAATCTTCGTTGCATCTATAGCATAGCGCAGATCATGACCGGGTCTATCCGGGACAAAGGTTATCTGCGAGGCATAACTCTTACCACCTTTGGCAGGGCGAAGTTCATCTAATAGTTCGCAGATACGTCGGACAAGTTTTATATTGGTCCATTCATTTTCGCCGCCGACATTATAGGTCTGACCGAAACGCCCTTTGTGCAAAGCAAGATCCAGAGCCCTGCAATGGTCTTCAACAAAGAGCCAGTCCCTGACATTCTCACCCTTACCATAAACAGGCAGGGCTTTACCCTCGATAGCACTCAAGATCATAAGAGGGATAAGCTTCTCGGGTAACTGAAAATAACCGTAGTTGTTAGAGCAGTTTGTAGTGAGTGTAGGTAGGCCATGCGTCTCATAAAAGGCCCGCACAAAATGATCTGCCGAGGCCTTGGAAGCTGAGTACGGGCTGTTAGGACTATACGGAGTCTGCTCGGTAAAGGCCCCGGTCTGCCCAAGCGTTCCGTATACCTCATCGGTGCTGACATTTAAAAAGACCCGCCTCTTGCCGCCAGATTCAGTGCCTTTCCATGCGCTGCGCGCGGCCTCAAGCAGTGTGTACGTACCCATTACATTCGTACGCAAAAACTCCTCGGCACTAAGAATAGAACGATCAACATGGCTCTCTGCCGCCAGATGCATTACGGCATCTATCTTGTGCTCGTTAAAGACCTTATCTACCAGAGTCCTATCGCAGATATCTCCCTTCAGAAAGGTATAGTTAGCCTTACCCTCGACGGATTTGAGGCTCTGGAGATTACCAGCATAGGTAAGGGCGTCCAAGACGACTATCTTATAATCTGGATATTTGTCAACCATATAAGAAACAAGGTTAACACCGATAAAGCCTGCCCCGCCTGTTATAAGAATATTCATAGATCAAAGAACCTCACTTAAGATATTACAGATCAGTCAACTATAAAGGCAGAGTCTTTATTGGATTCATGCCTTATCTCATCGACCTCTTCGCCCTTGCCCTCGCCCCGGTAGAGTCTATTCGGAGCGTTAAAGACAAGACCGTCTACCGCACCGATGTTTTTATAAGCATGGACAACGCCCGGCGGGACTACTACTATTTTGGGTTTACTGATACCGGCTACAAAGACCTGACGTTCACCGTTAGTGCCGGAGCCATCCCTGTTATCCCAGAGGTATACCTTAAAGTCCGAAGGCCCTACAAAGCAGAAATAATCGGTCTGATCTTTATGTTCATGCGGGCCTCGTACAGTCCCCGCAATCGTCATCGAGAGATAACTCATAGCAGGTTCAAAGCCATCGGGCAGTTCATCGCTTCTGACAAGCTCTGTCAACCACCCCCTTTCATCGGCATAAAGGTCTAAATCCTTAACAATAACACCATCTATCATTTAAGCCTCCTCTTCTTTACAAGATCATCTAGATAAAAAGAAAGTGCCTCGTTCCAGTTTCTAACGGTAAGGCCAAGGCTATCTTTATATTTTGTCTTGTCCATTACCGAGTAAGGCGGGCGTCTTGCAAGGCTCTTAAAGGCCGAGCTCAAAACAGGCTTTATGCTCTCGACCGAGAGCTCTACGCCGCGCCTTTTTAGCCCGTCTACAATAGCAACGGCAAAGTCATACCAGCTGGCAAGCCCCTCATTTGAGAAATGATAGATACCACTTTCAAGGTCTCGCTGCATGAAGTTTACAATAGCCTCTGCCAGATCCAGGGTATAGGTAGGAGTCCCGACCTGATCAAAGACGACTTGCAGTTCTTTTAGAGATTCGGCACGCTCTGCTATCTTTGTCACAAAGTTCACATTGCCCGGGCCGTATAACCAGGAGGTTCGGATAATAAAGAAGTCTCCACCAAGGGCCTGGATCTGCTGCTCACCAGCAAGCTTTGAGCTACCGTAGATGCCTAGTGGTGCAGTCTCGTCATCTTCTACGTAAGGGGTATTTTTCTTGCCGTCAAATACAAAGTCAGTTGAGATATGGATAAACTTTGCGCCTGCTTCCTGTGCTGTACGTGCGATATTAGCAGCCCCTTCGGCATTTATAAGCTCTGCCTTGGTTCGCTCATCCTCAGCTTTGTCAACGGCAGTATAGGCCGCACAGTTGACAATAGCACTCGGAGAGACCCCTCGCACAAGGACTCTTGTTGCTTGCAGCTCCGTAATATCAAGCTCAGAAATACTCGGAGCTACGACCTCGTAGCCGTCTTTTAAAAGAAGCGGCACAAGTGCAGAGCCCAGCATACCTGCTGCGCCTATGACCAGAACCACCTGAGGCGGGCTTACTACCTTACTCATATTTTGGGTTACTCCAGATTATTAGCGCCAGAAGTGGCGACCATGTTTGCAGCATTTAAGAGTGACTCAAAGGTGCCGGCGTCGGTCCACCAACCAGCAAGCTCTCGCCATACAAGAGTACCCTTTTCGATATAAGCGTTATTAACATCGGTTATCTCAAGCTCTCCCCTTTTAGAAGGCTCAAGCGTCTTGATAATATCAAAGACACTATTATCATACATATATATACCTGTTACAGCGTAATTAGATGCAGGTTTTGCAGGTTTTTCCTCTATTCGCAGAATTTTATCGCCCTTAATAACAGGGACACCGAAACGTTCAGGGTCGGCGACCTCCTTAAGTAGAACCATGGCACCGTTATCCATAGCCTCAAAGTCAGCGACTGCGGCCTTGATATTTTTTTCAATCAGATTATCACCTAAAACAACGCATATCTTATCGCCCTCGGCAAAATGCTCGGCCAGATCCAGAGCCTCGGCGATACCCCCCTCGCCCTCCTGATAGGTATAATTAAGGTGCTTCAACCCGAATTCCTTGCCATTACCCAGAAGTTTCAGAAAATCTCCGGCACTATTTCCGCCGGTAACGATAAGAATATCGGTTATTCCGGCATTTAGCAGACACTGGATAGGGTAGTAGATCATGGGTTTACGAAAAACAGGAAGTAAATGCTTATTTGTAACTTTTGTAAGTGGACTTAGCCGCGTGCCAAGCCCTCCGGCAAGTATGATTCCCTTCACATTACCTCCTTAAGCCTTTAATTATAGGGCTTTACTTTATCTTAAATATAACGCTCGGTCAATATTTATCTAATACGCAGGCTACCGCATATAGAGTTTAGGTAAGGTCTATTAGAACAAAAAAGGGCCACCCCTAATAAGGGTGGCCCTTTTGAACCCTGCTTATATGTATAATATATTACTTACTTTATAAAGTTGCTAGATGCTTGCTCTGAGTACCCTCTACGACTGAGAACTTCTTGACATTATCCGAGGTGACCTTTTTATATTCGTCCAAGACTAGTCCTTCGACCATCTCTCTGGTCTGCTGATCAAGCGGATGAATGAGGTCTCTATACGTACCGTCCTTCATCTTTTTAGCTGGCATCGCAACAAAAAGCCCATTATTACCAGCAATTATCTTCATGTCTCGTACGACAAAGCAGGCATCCAACTTAATACTAACAAATGCCTTTAATCTCTCATCCCCATTGACCGGTAAGACCTTCACCTCGGTAATCTGCATGCCACCCCCTTCTTGCTCGCATAAAACCCACTGTCGAAACAACGTCCGTTGTTTGGTGGAGATATTTCTGCGATGTTATGATGTTATGTAGTTATCGTACTTAAATCTAAAAAAAGTCGCATCTACTGCTTATACTTTAGTTGCAATACCTGTGCCAACTTATTGGCATAAAGCAAACTCCTTTAAAAACAGACACTTGCGCTTACCCACCAGCGATACTAAGCAAAACAATCCAACAAACTGCACAGTTATCACTACAGCTACGCCCAAATTTCTATGCACACATGTAGTATGAAGTGTCAATTTAATGAAAAATTTAAAGTATTAATATCGTTGACTTTGAAAAGCCCATGGATTAATCTTGTTAATATGAAAAAAGCAATGACTTATAAAGACGCAGGTGTGGATATATCCGAGGGCGAAAGACTTGTCAGTCTGATAAAGCCACTGGCCAAAAGCACTTACACCGGCGGCGTTATAGGCGGCATAGGCGGCTTTGGCGGGGCTTTTTCCGGTAATTTCAAAGGTATTAAGAACCCGGTCCTTATCTCGGGGACAGACGGCGTCGGTACAAAGCTGAAAATTGCCTTTATGGCCGATAAACACGACAGCATTGGCATAGATCTCGTAGCGATGTGCGTAAATGATATAGTCACCACAGGGGCCCGCCCCTTATTCTTCCTTGATTACTTCTCGACCGGCTCGCTTCAGGCAAAGAAGGCCGCTGCCGTTGTGCGAGGCATAGCTCGCGGCTGCAAGGACGCTGGATGTGCACTTATCGGCGGAGAGACCGCCGAGATGCCCGGGCTCTATAACAAAGGCGAATACGACCTGGCTGGCTTCTCGGTCGGAGTCGTCGATAAATCAAAGATCATAGACGGCAAAAAAATCCGTCCCGGTGATGCCATCATAGGTATCGCCTCAAGCGGGCTGCACAGCAACGGCTACTCGCTTGCCAGAAAAGTAATTTTTGACGAGCTAAAGCTCAAGCTCTCCGACCGCCCAAAAGGGCTACGAAAGACAATCGGCTCGGAGCTCTTAACGCCGACTCGCATCTATGTAAAGACCGTTCTTAAATTAACGGCGCAGCTAAAGCTGAAGGCCATCTCGCATATAACAGGCGGCGGCATAATCGAAAACATCCCCAGAGTATTGCCAAAGGACACTAAGGCAGTAATCGAGAAGGGCTCATGGCCAATACTACCTATCTTCAGTATAATACAGAAGGGCGGCAACATCGATGAAAAAGAGATGCTACGTGCCTTTAACTGCGGCATAGGAATGGTGCTGATCGTTGCAAAACGTGACGCAGAGAAGACACTCGGTAAGCTTGAGGCACTCGGCGAACGAGCCTACCTGATCGGCACAGTAGAAGAAAGAAAAAAGGGCCAGCACGCAGTAAAGCTTATAGGAGCACAGGGTTAATGGCTATGACTAGGGTAGCAGTGCTGGCATCGGGTGGAGGAACAAACCTGCAAGCGGTAATAGACGCAGCAGAGGCCGGGACACTTAGCGGCGAGGTCGCCATCGTCATAAGCGACAGGCCCGGTGCCTACGCCCTTGAACGCGCCAAAAAGCACGGTATAAAAACCAGCCTCATTACCAAGACCGAGCACCCTACCAGAGAAGCATACGACAAAAAACTCGTAGAGATTCTAAAAGAAAATAAGATCGGGCTCGTCGTACTAGCCGGCTTTATGCGTATCATCACAAAGCCGCTTATCGAGGCCTTTCCGTTACGTATAATAAATATTCACCCGTCTCTGCTCCCTGCCTTCCCGGGCCTTAATGTCCAGCAGAAGGCAATCGATTACGGAGTGAAGTTTTCGGGCTGTACGGTACATTTTGTCGATGAAGGCGTTGATACCGGCCCTATAATCATTCAGGCCGCCGTCCCTGTAATGGACAACGATACCGACGAGAGCCTCAGCTCTCGTATCCTCAAAGAAGAACACCGCATCTACCCCGAGGCGATCCGCCTCTTCTGCCAGGGCCGCCTTGAGGTCAACGGGCGTAGGGTCGTTATTAAAAAGAACAACAACTCGTCTATAGCAGAGATACTCTACCCCGACACATAGATATCACAAGACCAGCCAAAAGATAATATTATGGACTGTAGTGCTAAAAAAACCACCACTAGTGCCCCTGAAACCATAATCGTCAGCGCATGTCTGCTCGGCATACCGAGCCGGTACGACGGTGGGGATTCTAAAAACGAGGAGCTTATAAGTAGGCTTGCGGGCAAGGTCATAATCGCCGTCTGCCCGGAAGAGCTTGGCGGGTTGCCGACCCCTCGCCCGGCTGCCGAGATAAAAGGATCAGACGACGGCGTCTGCGTCACAACACCAGGCAACGCAGACGGGGCCTCCGTACTGGACGGGATGGCCAGGGTAGTCGCAAAGGACGGCAAAGAAGTTACCAAAGACTTTATCAGAGGCGCAGAAGAAACCCTGCGAATAGCAAAGAAGAATCAAGCAACTCAGGCTTATCTAAAGGAAAAGAGCCCGTCCTGCGGCGTAACGACCATAAAGAGAGGTAACAGAGACTGCAAAGGCTCGGGCGTTACTACCGAATTGCTCAAGCGAAACAAGATAGAGACCATCGGCATTTCGTAACAAAAACCCTTCGAGATTACTTGCCTCAGCACTGTTTTTGTAGTAACTTCAAGTAGCAACTATAACTAAAACAATCCATGCCAACTTATACGCGGCCAAAGCTTGGTCTCGATCAGCCCGGGGCTGCTATCAACCAACCTGGACCCACGCAGATCCGCCACTGGCGGAAGGAGCGCAACCAATGAAGATTACCTTTCAAGGCCATTCCTGCTTTACCATTGAAGAAGACGGGCACACCATCATAATAGACCCCTTCCTTACCGGCAACCCGCAGGCCGTCACAAAACCAGAAGATATAAAGGTAGATGCCGTCCTGATAACACACGGCCACGCCGACCACCTCGGAGACGGCATTGAGATCGCCAAGGCCAATAACGCCCCTATCATCGCGCCATTTGAACTCGTCAACTACTGCACCGAGAAGGGCGCGGAGGGCCATCCCATGCATATAGGCGGCGGCTTTGACTTCCCATTTGGCAGAGTAAAGCTTACAATCGCCTTCCATGGCTCTACGACAGAGACAGGAGCGGTGGGCAACCCATGCGGCTTTTTAGTTACGATGAATGGCAAGAGCGTCTACCACGCCGGAGATACCGGCCTCTTCTCTGATATGGCTCTGATCGGCCCGGTCGATTGCGCACTTCTGCCAATTGGCGATAACTTTACCATGGGCATAGAGGACGCTGTAAAGGCCGTAGCAATGATAAAGCCAAAGACAGTAATCCCTATGCATTACAATACCTTTGACCTTATAAAACAAAACCCAGAAGAGTTCAAAGAAAAGCTCTCGGATTTTGATACCACGGTAGAGATTATAAAGCCGGGAGAAAGCATAGAAATATAATAAAACCTATATTATCCTTGCAAAGGCAACGCCCCTGTGTTAAAAAATATAATTCAGTTGTGTAACCAATAACAACCTATATCCAATATCTAATACCAGAGACAAAGAAAGAGTACGGAGGAAGACAATGGCAGCAAAATGTGAAATATGCGGGAAAGGACCGGCAACAGGCAACAACGTCAGTCACGCCCATAATAAGACAAAAAGAAGGTGGAATGTAAACCTGCAGAAGGCTACGGTTACCAAGAACGGCGTCTCTAAAAGGGTCAAGGCATGCAGTCGCTGCATCCGTACAGGCACGACAAAGGCCGCCTAAAGACCATCTTTGAATAGCTCTAAATATCAAAACCCCGATTCACCTGAATCGGGGTTTTTTCATTTCTATCAGCCAGCGGCAAATACCAACCGGCAGACCTAAATACCAAAGCTACTGAGCCAACAGCTTTATCTCGACTCGCCTATTGGCGGCCCTGCCCTCTGCCGCTGTATTACTGGCTATGGGGCGGTACTGCGAAAGCCCGGTGGCAGTAAAACGCTCTGGCGACAACCCGGCTTCCTTGACGAAATAACTAAGCAAACTTACCGCTCTGCTGGAAGACAGATCCCAGTTGGATCTAAAATCCTCATTAAAGATAGGGACGCTATCGGTATGGCCTTCTATCAGCACTTGGCGTTCGGGGTAATCGGTGAGAATCTTTGCCACCTCATCC